>CAZBUK010000084.1:0-15944 GCA_964495085.1 uncultured Ignavibacteriales bacterium | reverse complement strand
AACGTACAACGAGAGCACAACCGTCAATGACATACTTCGACATATCCGATAAGATCGGATATACATTGCTCAGCAAGGGGATTATCGATTTTGAGACCCTTGAGAAAGCCATTAAAGTGCGGGAGTCGGATGACGGAAAGTTCAAACGAAATCTCGGCCAGATACTGGTTCATGAATTCAGTCTCGACCACGACCTCATTTTCCGCGAAGTCGCATCGCTATATGCATTCCGTGAAGTTCGGCTTACCGAGGAGAACATCGACGAAAGCCGCCTGAAGTTCATCAAAAAATTTATCGAAAGCATTCCCGACGGCGTCAAAGAGCTGATGGTGCAGGTACGTGCTGTTCCGCTCAGATTCGACGAGAAGCAATCCGATAAACTCATCATCGTCACTCCCGATCCGACAGAAAGGAATATCCCGAGCATCGCGCGTCACTTCGGCGTGAAGAAGTATGAGATCTGCTACATGCGGATGGGCGACGTTAAGACCCTGATCGATCTGGTCATGCCGAAGAAGAATGAGTTCTTAAAGATGCTCGAAGACAGCGGTGTCGAGCTCGACGAAGACTCGATGCGGTCTGACGAAGGGGTGAACGAAGAAGAGCTCGAAGCTGAAATAAACAAGAGCGCCCTGATCAATCTGATCGAAGGAGCGCTCGTCGAAGCGGTCCGCAGAGATGCCAGCGATATCCACGTCATTCCAAAACGCGGCAAACGCACGGAATTCCATTTTCGCGTCGACGGCGACCTGAAGCTCTGGCATGTCCAGGAGAATTCAATGCCCGAAGCGATCGCGGCGGTGGTCAAGGACCGGTCGAAAAACGTCGACCGCTTCGAGCGTGAAACCTCGCAGGACGGATTTATCGAGCGAAACATCGACGGGCATAGCATCCGGTTCAGGGTCAGCATCCTGCCGATCGTATCGACCGAGTTCATGCACAAGTACGAGAGCATCGTGATCAGGGTTCTGGACGACCGGAAAGTAATCACGGATCTTGAGAAACTCGGTCTCCAGGGTCCCGCCCGCGATTTCTTCTATAAAGCGATCTCCAAACCCCAGGGCATCGTGATTTTAACCGGCCCGACGGGAAGCGGCAAGAGCACCACACTCATCGCTGCTCTGCATCAGGTTATAGATCCGACTGTGAACGTCCTGACGATCGAGGATCCGGTCGAATATATAATCTATGGAGCGCGGCAGCTTAAGATCGGACATAAAATGACGTTCGACCAGGCGCTGCGCGGAATTCTTCGCCATGACCCCGATATTGTGCTCGTCGGCGAGATGCGTGACAAGGAAACTGCCGAGATAGCGATCAAGCTCGCGAACACGGGCCATCTTACGTTCTCAACGCTCCACACGAACGACGCACCGAGCGCAGTTGCCCGTCTCTATAAGATGGGCATCGAGCCGTTCCTCATTGCATATGCAATCAACATCATCGTCGCGCAGCGACTGCTCAGAACGTTGTGTAAGATCTGCCGCAAGCCGATCAAGAAATCGGATTGGGAAATTTATCTAAAATTCGGTTTCACCGAAGCCGAGCTGAAAGAAAGTACGATCTTCGAACCCGTCGGCTGCAACAAATGCGGCGGAGGCTACAAAGGAAGAGCTGCGATCCACGAAGCGTTGTTCTTCTCGAAAGAGATAAAAAGTCTCATTCTGACCGCCCGGGGCGACATCGATGAGAATGCGATACGGGAACTGGCGCAAAAGCAGGGTATGTGGTCCCTAAGGCAGTCCGGCATGGATAGAATGAAACGTGGCGAGACTTCGCTCGAGGAAGTGATAGCGACAACGGTGGAGGAGTGAGAAGTCAGGAGTCAGGAGACAGGAGTCAGGAGACAGAAATCATAAGGTAGAAGAAAATATTTAGAGGTCAGACTTCAGTATTTAGTCTTCTCTTCAAGAGATAAGCAGACATTTAGAGGAATAAGAAGCTGTCATTAGTTCAGGTAAATTTCCCCGATAATAAATTGTGAATTCTACAATATACATAATTCGAAAGTGGTGATGGACTTCATCCAACTATGGGACGTGTTTTCGGCTCAGGTTGTAGAAATTACAGCGGATATGTGAGTAGTAACACGGCACGCTATTTGTAGATTAGTATATTTACGGTTATGGGAGATGGTGGAGGAGGACGTCGGGAGACAGAAGTCAGAATACAGAAGTCGGAAGTCAGAGGTCAGAAGTCAGAAGACCAAAGACTGAAGAGAGAAGTTACAAGACGGAAGAAAACATAAGGTAGAAGATAGAACTTAGGAGTCAGAATTCAGTATTCAGTCTTCTAAATCCTGTCTCCTGACTCCTGACTCCTTTCCAAAAGAAACCTGACATTTACGAGTCAATGAGAAATCTTAAAGAAATTAATAAACCGAAGGCACACAGATGAACACCGGACAAACGCTTTTAGCGATCGGGGCTTTGGCGATCCTGATGACGATCATGATGAATTTCTACGGGGTTCTCGGCAGAACCGGACAGCCGATCGATGACGCACAGTTCGGAATATCCGCGACGACCCTGGGTACATCTTTCATGGAATTCGCACATGGTTTGCATTTTGATGAGATCACCGTCGGACAACACATAACCGAAGCGTCAGCACTGACGATGCCCGGGATGCTCGGGACGGACGTGCAGCCCGACACCATACCGCAGGAAACCCAGATGATGTATTATAACGATTTCGACGATTTTCATGGGGATAGCCTCGATACGGATCTCGGCGACCTCGGCACTTACCGGTCTTCGTTCGAAGTATTTTATGTCCAACCGACAAATATCGAAACCCGGGTTAATTTCCGGACATTCACCAAAAGGATGAATGTCAAAATATGGCGTGTGAATACGGCAACAACCGACATCGATACCGTCAGACTCTATACGGTTATGGGTTATTTCCATTTTGACTGACGTACTACTCATGAGGAGTTCTCTATGCCTGCATTAATGGACGTTCTGTTTTCGATGATGATCGGCGGTGTAATCATTCTCATCATTTTCAATGCGAATATGATCACCAGCGAAAGTTGGCTGGTGTTCAATAATTCCATGCTGGTCCAGGAAATGCTCGTATCCACGGCCACGGTCCTCGAAGGGGAGCTTCGTAATATGGGATACAATGTCGAGCCGGGCAAACCCGTTGTCCTTGAGGCTACGGATACAAGCATAACCTTCCTCTCGGATCTGCGACGGCCTCCGACGGTCGGAATACCCGATACGATAAAATACTGGCTCGGGGCTCATGGGGAGGTCGAAGTCGAGAACAAGCTGATGAGAATTCTGAGACGTTCGACTTCGCTCGACGGTAGCAAGGACGGACTCGGGTATGTAACGCGGTTCGGCCTCAGGTATATGAATCAACAGGGAGATACGCTCACAGCGCCGGTACCCTCACATCAACTCAGCCAGGTGTATGAAATTGAGATTTCGATAGAAGTTCAGAACCCGTACGGTGTCTATCGGGACCCGGAGCTGATAAAGGAAGACGAACGGGAGTATGTATATTCAACGTCGTTTTGGAGACAAACCCGACTCGCGTCGAGAAATTTAAGGAGATAGCTCTTTGATTATTTTTCCGATGCAGTGCGTGGGAATAGCTCACGCAAAGACGCAGAGACGCAAAGGGTTTTTAATGAGTAATTCGTTGTCATGCTTCCCCGACGTGTCGGGGCTCAGCATGACAATAATATCACTCCGAGTCCCGCCTAGACGGGAAAAACTTCGTCGAGGAGTGAAAATAACAATTTCTATATATGAAAGTAAAATAACATAGGAGATGGGGGACTATGGTCGGTAAAGCATCTTTAATCTTCGTCATCGGGTTCAGCATTATCATGGGTTACATTATGATGAACCTGGCGGGTCTCGGTACCCGTGCAACGGAGAACGTATCGTGGTATAATGCCGCGACTATCTCAAAAAATCTCGCAACGATCGGTGCAAACGTCGGCCTCTCGATGGTTTATCAGGATCCGACAATCACCGAACCCGTGCTCACCCAGCAGAATATAAGCTCGGGACCGTATACCGGCGGCAGTCTCACCGTCAGATGGAACCATGCAACGAAGCTGCTCCGGAGCGTTTCGGAATATCCGAATCCGAGCGGAGGACTCATCCGCGATACGGTCGAAGTCTCGTTGCGACCGATAACCAGCCAGAGTTTCAGCGTCTTCGCATGGATGGTTAATTATGAAGCAAGCAATATCTGGTGGATCAGCGGCGAACGTGTATATGGAAGATTCCACAGTAATACGGATCTGAGGGTCGCAGGAAGTCCGGAATTTTTCGGTAAAGTGACCGTTTCGGGTAGATTCATTCCGTCTCCCGGTCATTCGTCGGGAAATGCATCGAACAACGGAATCTATCACCAGGGTTACGAGAGCGGTGTAGCGCAAATCGAGTGGCCGGACGATCTTTCGGAACTCTATTTTCAGGCAAATAATCCGGCTCCGAACCACTACGGAAAATATTACGATGAGGATGCTATATGGATAGAGCTCGATCAGGGTACTGCCGCTAACGGCGACGGCCGAGCGATCGTCCGCACGGTTACCGGCAACACTAATCCGACCGATAACAATCCGCTCGACAACCCTGTACAGCCGGGTACGCCGATAGATACGGTCTACCTGGGTGATGCGAACTTTAATGGGGTAATCGGCGGTAAAAAGAGAATCTATGTGGAGGGAACGTTGAGCGGACGGCTGACCATTGCGTCGTTCCAGGAGGATATCTATATCGCCGATCATATAAAGTATCAAAATGAAACGGCCAGTCAATATGACGACGATATTAAAACCCATGTCGATGTCGTGCAGGGTGACGATATGCTGGGTTTGGTATCAGCCCGGAGTGTGCGGGTTAAGACCTTTAAGAAAGATAATTCTAAATTCACAAACCCTGTAATCCATGCAAGCATCTTTGCATTGGGTGACAATTCGTATCACACTCCTCAGAACAATCGCGAAACAGAACAATATCCCGGCGGATTCGGCGCGCAGCACTGGAAGAGTCAGGGTGCGAGAGGCAATCTGAACGTGCTCGGTTCGCTCGTGAATGAACGCAGGAGTCCTGTGGGATCCTACACCGGGAATCAACAGATCCAGAATGGTTACGCAAAACAATACATGTACGATATCCGGCTTCGGGATCCGAACGTACGTCCCCCGTATTATCCCGGTTTCTATGATACAACGCTCAAGATCACAAACTGGTACGAGAGCATTCAACATCCTCCGTTTTAACGGAGGGCGATCCGCGAACTTGAACAAGTTCGCGGGTTATACATAGATAAAATAATTACTTATGGAAACAAAAATTCTTGACTGTTAAATAAGATATAACTATATTGCGCATATTTTTACGGTATTTCTCCCTATGAACTCATCCACCACCATACAGGCTCCCGCGGCGACAGCCGGCACCAGTCTGCAGGAAAACCAACAAGTCCGATCTCTGTTACAGCAGTTGACCTCGAAGATTCCCAAGAGCGCTATCGGAATCGAACGGCATATGGCGATCTCGGAGCTCATGGACGAAATCGGTAAGAATTTTATTCATATCCAGCAGTCGCTGCGGCAACATATGAATTACTACCTCCTGCGGATGTCGAAGATCAACGCATCGGACATCGATCTGGGAGGACATGGATCGCAGGGTTACATCTGGTACCGGATCCATGGCGATAAAAAAGCCGATAAGACGCTCGGTCAGTTTTCGTTCGACGAGATCAGCATGCTGATCCAATCGCTCCTCGTCACCCAGCAGCGTGCAACGTTGAACCTGAAACGCAATCTCGACTTTTCGTACACAATAGCGGAAGACGACACCTCCTATCGGTTCAGAGCGGACGCGTACTACGACCTCGACCAGCTTGCGCTGAATATGCGTCTCATAAATCCGGGTATATTCCCCTATAAAAAACTTGAATTTCATCAGAATATTACCAAGATTTTCAATCTCGAGCATGATAAATCCGGAATGGTGCTCGTGACGGGTATCACCGGATCGGGAAAAAGCACGACACTCGACAGCATCATCGATATGAATAATCATGCGGTCGACGCACATATGGTCGTCATTGCATCCCCGATCGAATACGTGCATAAATCGGATCGTTGCATCATTCGACATCGCGAAGTCGGACGCGATACGCGTTCATTTAAGGAAGGCGTCATCCAGTGTCTGCGTCAGGACCCGGATATTATCGTGATAGGTGAAATGCGGGATCCCGATACAATCGTCACCGCGCTGGAAATCACTGATTCCGGCCATAAAGTGTTTTCCACGCTGCATACCAGCTCGGCAGTCGAAAGCATCGACCGTATACTCGGGGAAATGGATCCTATCGATAAAGAACGGATCAGGATGCGCCTCGGCGATGTCCTCAAAGTGGTCGTATCGCAAAAGCTGGTTCCCAGTCTCGACGGGAAGCGCGTTATGGCAAAAGAAGTGCTGATATGTACCCCACCCGTAAGGGCGGCGATAAAGAACAATAATATCGGAGAGATCTACCAAATGATCTCCGAGAACAACGATGCGGGGATGATCACGCTGGAGCAGGACCTTCGCAGGTTATACCTCCAGAAAAAGATCTCGCTGGAGACGGCGATGAACTTCGCGAACAACAAACGTCGTCTGCAGCAATTGTTGCAGATGAAACAGGTGAGTTATTGACTAACGCAGAGAGATGACGCCCGGGCGGACCGGTTGTTCCATCCAATCTTTCATAAACTATCAGGGATAGCGCTCAATCATGGCTTTATTTTCACCTAAAGAGAAAGTGGCGGTCGGCCTCTTTGTCGACGGCCTCGATTTGAAATTCGTCTGTCTGGAGTCGACCAAATCCGGAATACGGCTCCGGGACTACAAGACGACGCGTCTGGTGACGAAACTGGACGAGTCAAAGTTCATGGAGGCGGACATTACCGATTTCTCGCTCTCGCCCGATGAATCGAGTTCGTTCGACATCGACGCGGATATGCCGTCTGCACATAGTCTGCGGGAGAATGAGATACCTCTTACAAACTCGTCGGTACTTGCGAACCTTCTCTCGCAGGTTCAGGATGAACGGTTCGCTATAACCTATGCCATTACCGAGCCTGCGATTGATTACCAGATATTGGAGACGGATTTCGGCCTTCAGGGGAAGAAACTGAAGGAGCGCGTGCTGGAAGAGCTCGCAAACATCCGCTCTATTGCTCCGGATCCCGATACGGTTTCTATTCTTGAAACGGAAAGCGGTAATCTGATCTGCATCATCCGCGAGGACGGTATCCATCTAGCCAACATGGTCAACGAGGTAAAAGACCAGATCGGTCAGAGGGTTCCAAAGATACCGGTCATTGACAGCGCCGAAGTAGCGCTCATGAACGCCGTCCGGATGAATTACAATTTCAACGACGACGAACATACGCTTGTAGTATATGTCGCGCAGGATTTCACCCGCCTGGTCTTCATGCGCGGGAGTAACTACCAGCATTTCGCCCCCGTGATTGCCGAGGGGATCGAATCGATAAACATTCAGAATACGATCTACTCGCGCGCATCCCTCGAGCAGGACAATATCGGAATTCATCATCTCGACAGGATCATTCTCACGGGCGACGCATACCGGATGGGTCTGCGGGAATTCTTCAAGGAGAAGTTCGCTGTTTCAGACGTCTCGTACATGAAATACGACAGCCTTGATACGAGTTCCTTCCCGGCGGACAGCGTCGACGAACTCTCGGAATATTCCATTCCCATTGCCACGGCATGGAAGGCGCTCGAACCGGCGCATCCCCGCATGTATCCATCGAATCTGCTCCCCTCGCATATGCGGTCGCAGCAGAACGTATTCAAAATGGCGTGGCACGGATACATGCTGCTTGCGCTCCTGTTCGTGACGTCGGTCTTCTTTGCGGCTCAGATTCCTCTACAGCACCGTAAGATACAATTGCTCGAAGAGGATGTCACATTCAAAGAAACCCAGGCGTTGGAGCTCGAGCAGCTGGAAGCTTCGGTCAACCGGCTGCACGGCGAATTATCTACCCTCGAATCGGCGCTCGCACTCTACGAGGAAATTACCCCCGGAGCGGACCGGTGGAGTAAAACGCTAACCCACATGACTTCGGGAGTTGAGGATCTGAACTCGCTCTGGATTCTCGAGGTGAATACGACGGGTGATGGAGGAGGGGGTCTGCGAATTCAGGGCTATTCGATATTCCGATCGCGGATACCTCGTTTCGCAAACCTTTTCGATAATGCGATATTACAGGAAGTAACTGTGCAGGAAATCCGGGAAAGAATTGTCTACCGGTTTACGGTTGTTGTCGACGGATAGTTTCGCTCGACGATTGATTATCAATGTGTATAACATAATGCGGAGTAAATAACCTTGTCTTACGCTCTCAGAAATAGTATCGTCCTGGTCATCCTGCTGCTGATCGTAGTGCTCATCGGCGGATATATATGGGGAATACGACAGCCCGCAAAAATAGAGGAACTGCAGACCAGAATTACCCGGCTCGATCGGGAAATCGCACGCATCCCCAATCTGATCGCAGAGTTTAACAGTCTGACGGAGGCCGTCGAGGACCAGCGTCGCCGATGGCAACTGCGGAGTAAGGATGTACCGCAGGCTGACTTTACGGCTCAGACGTACGATATGTTCAATCGTGCGATCGATCAAAGCGGCGGTTATGTCAGGCTCGATATGAGCTACGGCGGGGCGCAGTCACATGACCGGTACGGTTATAATGTATATTATCTGCGCGGGGAAGCGCCATTCCCGGAATTCTACAGGTTCCTCTGGCATGTCGAGAACGGCCGCCGGCTCTATAAGATCAACCAGTTTACCGCCCGTGGGGTGGAAACTCAGGATCCCGAGCTCGAATTGCCGACGATGCTGGTCACGTTCGAGATGGAGATGCACGGCTATTTCACATCCGTTCCGGAACTGCATACATCGACCGGACAAAGGTCGGTTCGACCGAATGTTCTGACCGCAAATCCCTACCGGTCGCTCATTTTTGCCGAGATACCTCCGAATGTTCGGGAACTAGTCGAGGCAGAGCGAGCCGAACTGAGGGCGGTCATTCCCGGAAAGGCGATCCTCGTCGACCATACAGGTATGATCCGAACGCTCGAGGAGGGCGATGAAGTATACTTAGGCTACGTCACCCGTATCGTCCCCGAAGAGAGTAAAGTCGAATTTACGCTCAATAAGGGCGGCATCATCGAAAGATTCAATTTATTTATAAGATATAACGGTAATACAAAAACTCGGTAAAGGAGTTTCGCTTATGTTGAACGGTCACGGTAAACCATATTCTATCGCACTGACGGTATTTCTTCTCATAGTTGCCGTCGGAACGTCCGGAGTTTTCGCCCAGGTGGGTGAGGAACGGAGAACGCTCAGGGAGTTCACGCCGCCCGAAGCGATTGTTTCAATCGAGGCAACGTTGTCGTTCGATCAGGCGCTGGGGGCTCTGAACGAACTGAGTAAACAGTTCCTCGGAAAAATAATCATCGATCCGGAAGTGCGGACTCAGCCGATCGGAGTGAACATCGAATCGCTCCACTGGCGGGATGCATTCGAGCGGATTCTGCTCCACAATAAATTATGGTATAACGAACGCCCGGATCATATCATCATCGTCCAGCATCCCGATGTGGCCGTTACTCCGGCCCGACCGGACGATCCTGATCGCCCTCGTCTTTCCTCCAGAGAGGTGAATATCTCCGCCGTCTTCTTCGAGATCAACCATAACAAACTCCGCGAGAGCGGCGTGAACTGGAGCTTCTTCCGGAGAGACAATAAATTCGGCGAGATCGACCTCAGCTTCGACAGCGATATCAGGCGCGAAGATATCAGGTTCGAGGGAGGCGTCAGACCTACCTGGAGTTTTGCCAACGTGGATGCTCTCATCAAGCTCTTCGGATCGACCGAGATCGGCGAGGTGATCGCGAGTCCTGAGGTGACCGTCCGATCGGGTCAGACGGGAAAGATTCAAATCGGCGCCGATATATCCATTAAACAGCGAGACTTCGCCGGCAACGTCCTCGATCAGTTCATCAGTACCGGTACGATCATCACCGTGACGCCTGAGGTGATCGTCGAGAACGGCATACCCTTTATCTCACTCGATATCCAGGCGGAACGCTCCACCGGTACTCCGGATCCCATCAGTACCATTATCGCCAAGGTCGAAGCGGAGACGAGGGTGCTGCTCCTCGACGGAGAAGAGACAGTCATCGGGGGATTATATCTGACCGAAGAAAACATGGTTCGCGACGGTATACCGGTTCTGAAGGACCTGCCGTGGTGGTTTTTTGGGTTGAAGTACTTGTTCGGATATAACAGACTAGAGCATGCGAAACAGGAACTGGTCATACTTCTGCGCGCAGATATTGTCCCGACGCTGGAAGAAAGAATCGCGCTCGAACGCGACCGGAGTCTCATACGCAGCCGGCAGCAGCGGTACGAACAGGAACGCCAGCGTCTGCTCGAAAAGGAGGAACAGCGGTGAGGATCATGCAAAGCCAAGTCATCTATTTCCTGGGGATTAATGAATATGAAATTTAATCAATCGATATTATTACCCGTTATCGCGTTCGGTCTGATAGTCCTGGTGGGAGCATGCGATTTCTCAACCGAAGTGACCGATACGGTAGAGGTTACGGTAAGGGGACGCGTACAGCTCGCCGACGGTTCACCTGTTTCAGGCGCGGAGGTCACTGCGGTCAGCGACCAGTTCGACAACGTAACCGCAACAACGGATATCAACGGCGCGTTCGAGTTGACGCTCCTTGTCGAGCGCGGCCAGACGATCGGCTACGCGATTACCGTTGCCAAATCCGGTCTCGGCAGTGCAACGAAAACTATCTCTGTAGCCGAAGAGAGCGAGATCCAGATAGAATTTACTCTCGGGAGCGAGGTGGACGAGCCGGAATTCCTCGAGGTCCAGAATATCGTTCTCATCAGCGCGACACCGTCTGCGATCGCGGTCGAGGGATCCGGACTTGCAAACACCTCGCTCATCGTCTATCAGGCAGTCGACGGATTAAACAGGCCGATCGATCTGACGAACCGGGTGACCATAGAATTCGATCTGTACGGTCCGGGCGGCGGTGAACGGCTGACCCAGAGCTCCGCCGAGACCGACGAGGAAGGCCGCGCTACTACCGTCTTGATCGGCGGTACGCGATCCGGCGTTGTGCAGATCATCGCACGTGCTCAGCTCGGTGACCGGGTGGTCGAATCCGCTCCGACAAGAATAATCATCCAGGCAGGACTCCCCGACCAGGACCACTTTGCTATCGGACTGGAGAGGATCAATTTCCCGGCTCTTGATATTGTCAACGCACGGCTTAATATTGTAGTCGTTGTCGGAGATGAATACAGCAATCCGGTATCAGCGGGAACTGCGGTATACTTTAAAACTACAGCCGGCAACGTTCAGACTTCAGCGGCTCTGACAGATGACGACGGGGTCGCGTCCGTACAATTAATCTCGCTTGGCAAGGATCTGGTGCATCCGGTCTGGGGTCCCGGATTCGGATATGTATTCGCCGATACACGCGGCGACGAGGGTGTGATCGTCGAAGACAGCGCCCGGGTAATGCTGAGCGGAACGCCGTTGATCATTACGGCTACCTCCAGTTTCAATCTCGCTACCGGCGCATCCCAACCGATTAATTTCAGGGTAGCCGACCGGAACGGAAATCCAATGGCTGCCGGTCAGCGGATCACGGTAGCACTGAAACAGCCGCCGCTTGCTCCCGGTGAAAAACCCGCAGAGGTTCTCGTATCGGGTGATACCGACGTCCTTATGCTCGATACCCAGAGCCAGAATGCGACCTTCTTCTCGGTCAACGTTACGAATACGGATCCCCGGGTATTCAACCTCGCGCTGAGAATCGAGACGAACGGACCGAACGGATTCGCTTCATTGGAAATACCGTTCTCGACGAATTAATTCTTTTTGTTGGATGAAGTTCGGGTAGGCAGAGGTCGGAAGTCAGAGGTCAGAAGACAGAAGACAGAAGACTGAAGAGCGAAGATGGATGTCTGAAGACAGTGGTCAGATAAGAGATTATTAAAAATAAGAGGTCAGGATTGCATTAAGCTAATTCTGGCCTCTTTTTATTTTATATTTTTCTTCCTTTTTCTGTATGGTCATCATCTATATCTGGATCCGGTTGAGAAGGCTATATTTCACAAATAGCCGATGGGGGATGGTAGTGAAATCGATGAACACCAACAATTAAATTACTCGAAAAATAAAATTACCACCTCCGATCTCCAATCTCCGATCTCCGATCTCTGACCTCTGACCTCCGACTTCTGTCTCCTGACTTCTGTCTCCTGCATCCCGCCTTCCGCTATCAACCAAACGCTTTCCTCAGAGCGATCTCTGCCGCATTGATCGTTTGCTCGATGTCCGGGTCGGTGTGTGCATATGAAATGAAAGCAGCCTCAAATTGCGAGGGGGGGAGATAAATACCCTGTTCAAGCATGGACCTGAAAAATATTCCGAACTTCTTCGTATCCGCACTGCTTGCAGTATCGAAATTGGTGACCCGCCGGCTGGTGAAGAAAAGCGTCAGCATCGATCCTACCCGGTTGATAGTTGCGGCATACCCGTTCTTTCTGATTATCGAATGCAGCCCTTCCTCAAGACTCCCGCTTTTCTCTTCCAGTTTTTCATAGAGAAGTGGCAGCTTTTCAATTTGGGAGAGCATTTCCGATCCGCATGCCATGGCGACGGGATTACCGGATAACGTTCCCGCCTGATACATCGGCCCGGACGGTGCAACCTTCTGCATGATCTCTTTCCTGCCACCGTATGCCCCCACCGGCATGCCTCCACCGATGATTTTACCAAGCGTTATAAGGTCGGGTGTGATGCCGTATTTTTCCGCCGCTCCTCCCTTTGCGAGTCTGAATCCGGTCATGACTTCATCGAAGATGAAGAGCGTCCCATTTGCGGCGCAGGATTGACTGAGGTGATCGAGGAAATTTTCAGACGGAGGTATGCATCCCATATTGCCGGCAACCGGTTCGACGATGAGCGCCGCTATCTGACGCGGGTTTTCCTTAAATAATGCGTCGACCGACGCGGCGTCATTGTAGTCAGCGAGAAGCGTATCTCTGGCCGTTCCCACCGTTACCCCGGGACTATCGGGTGTACCGAGTGTCAACACCCCGGAACCCGCTTTGATGAGAAACGAGTCGCCGTGACCATGGTAGCAACCCCGGAACTTCACGATTTTATCGCGTTTCGTGAACGCCCGGGCGAGACGAATCGCGCTCATCGTCGCCTCGGTTCCCGAATTGACCATTCGTACCATTTCGATTGCAGGAACGAAATCTATGATTTTCTCAGCGATGGTCACTTCCAGTTCGGTGGGCGCACCGAAACTCAGCCCTCCTTCTGCGGCTGATTTGACCTTTTCAATGATCGCCGGATGCGAATGACCCAGAAGCATCGGTCCCCATGAGCCGACATAGTCGATGTACATATTTCCGTCGACATCCCAGAGCTTGGAGCCGTTCGCACGGGAAAAGAATATGGGATTACCGCCGACGGATTTAAACGCCCGAACGGGAGAATTTACGCCACCGGGAAGAAGCGATTGAGCTTTTTCGAAGAGTTCAATGGATTTTGGTATTTGCATAGCACCTCTGTAGTAAATAATTCCGGTCGGTTATAATGCGTGGAGACATGAGCTAATCTTTTTAAATAGTCCCGTTAAAACTTCTCGCTCTCACTCGCAGCCTCACCCTCAACCTCACCTGCCCTACCGAGTGGTATTTTCACGAGACCGTAAACGGTCTCGCTATCGTACAACTACAAGCCTCGCCGAGCGGGGCTTAGAGCAGTTCAATAGCGTGATGGTTTACCATCACGCAGGTGCCGGATTGCAATGGCGTATCCCTGAACTTTCCCGCTCAATTGCCCGCAGCTTCAGCTGTGGGGTAGGCTGTTAAGAACTTGCAGACTCTCCTGTGCAGGAATGATAAATTCTGAATTAGATTAGAACGTAGGGAGCGTATCTTCGAAACGCCCCTACGGATGACTCTGACAGACCAATATTTTTCAGGATATCAGATTAAGAATTATTTTTTCATGAATGATTCGTTACAGTTACAACCTCCCCGCTCAATCGCCCGAAGCTTCAACTGTGGGGTAGACAGAATCATCTCTAACCCGCCGACTTCAGCCATATGATCCGCGGGGATACACCCTATCGGTATTGTGAGAGTCTCTCACGCACCGCATTTTTTAGACCTGTCCGGCGGTCTTCAACCAGTCGGCGGTTTTTCTGATCGTCTCATCGAGCGGAGTCACGGTAAAGCCCAGATCGCGAACCGCTTTTTCATGGGAGAACAAGCGTCTGAATTTCCCGACACGGAGCAGCTCGGTGGTAATGAGCGGTCGTTTGCCGAAGAGCGAGGCGGCAGATTCGAGTATCCACGCGGCAGTCTGCGCAAGCGGGAACGGGACTTTTATCCGGGGAGCTCTGCCTCCCGCGATCTTTTCGATTCGAAGCATGAGTTCGCTAAGCGGGAGCGAATGCCCCGAGAGTATATACCGCTCTCCGGTCCCCCCTTTTTCGAATGCCAGGAGGTGTCCGTTTACCACATCGTCGATGTCCACGACGTCCATCGAGGTATCGATGTAAAAGGGGAGGCGCGACCGGAGTACGTTAGAAACGACGGCCGAGCCATGCATGTAGACATCGCCGGGTCCGAGTATGGTCGAAGGATTTACCATCACTGCATCGAGTCCGCGATCTATATGTTCGAGAATACGCCGTTCCGCTTCATATTTAGAGATGTTGTAACCGATATTGTGTATATCCCAGCCGAATGGAGATTCCTCCGTTATCGCTTTGCCGTTCCGTTCAGGACCGAGGGCAGCGACTGAAGACGTATGTACGAATCTCCGGATTCCCGTTCGGAGAGCCGCCGATGCAACAATCTCCGTTCCGCCTACATTAACATCGTATTGCTCTTTTCGAATATTTTTCCAAAAAGATACGATACCGGCGCAATGAAACACCGCCGTGCAGCTGCGCATAGCCCGTTCCACCGACGTCGGGTCGAGGATGTCACCTGTATGATGCTGAACGGGGAGTGAATCGAGCAGAGCGTTGGAGGAGTTCGGACGGCGGAGTACGTGAACTTCAAGGCCCCGCTTGCATAAATTCCTGGCGAGGTGTGATCCGACAAAGCCGGTCGCACCGGTGATGAAGTATGTGTAATCCGAGATCTGATGCCTGTTCACTTCGGTCAGGGAAGAGGTTTCGAATGAATAGACGGTAACACCGATCTTCAGCGATTGATAAGCTTCGCCGCTTCCTTTGCGAAATAGGTCAGGATCAGATCGGCACCGGCTCGCTTTATCGAGATGAGCGTTTCCATCATGACCCGCTCTCCGTCGATCCAACCCTTCTCGGCCGCCGCTTTGATCATGCTGTATTCGCCGCTTACGTTGTATGCTGCGGTCGGCATTCCAAACCGCTCCTTCACCCGACGAACGATATCGAGATAAGGCAAAGCGGGCTTTACCATCACGATATCCGCCCCTTCGGCAATATCCTGCTCGACTTCACGCAGCGCTTCGTCGCTGTTCGCCGGATCCATCTGGTGAGACCGGCGGTCGCCGAACTGGGGGGCGCTTTCCGCGGCATCGCGGAACGGACCGTAGAATCCGGAGGCATATTTTGCGGCATAGGACATTACGGGAAGATTTTGAAATCCGTTCGCATCGAGAATCGAACGTATTGCCGCAACACGTCCGTCAAACATATCCGACGGCGCAACCATGTCGGCGCCGGCCCGGGCATGCGTAAGCGCTTCGCGGGCTATCAACTCGACCGATTCGTCGTTCTGAATCTCACCGTCCCTGAGGATGCCGCAATGCCCGTGGGAGGTATATTCGC
>CAZBUK010000083.1:0-16657 GCA_964495085.1 uncultured Ignavibacteriales bacterium | reverse complement strand
GGTGATCCGCCCGATTTAATTTCTCGCTGATCCCTGATTGAGGCGCCGGGCGGATGACCTGCGGTGATCCGCCCGATTTAATTTCTCGCTGATCCCTGATTGAGGCGCCGGGCGGATGACCTGCGGTGATCCGCCCGATTTAATTTCTCGCTGATCCCTGATTGAGGCGCCGGGCGGATTCGAACCGCCGCATAAAGGTTTTGCAGACCTCTCCCTTACCACTTGGGTACGGCGCCAAAAGAGGTTGATAAAAAACCCCGCCGCTTGGTGGGATGGGCGGCGGGGCAGCAGTTTTTAATGAGGTATTTCGCTTTACCCTGCATTGCGCAGGATATTGTGAATGCCCACTGCAACCTCTGTGGGCAGAGCGGGAAACGGGACTCGAACCCGCGACATCAACCTTGGCAAGGTTGCGCTCTACCAACTGAGCTATTCCCGCTAGGTGATTCTCTTTACTGTAATCGCGACATCAATCCCGACTTGTCGGGATTGCGCTCTACCAACTGAGCTATTCCCGCTAGGTGATTCTCTTTACTATGTAATCGCGACAACAATCCCGACTTGTCGGGATTGCGCTCTACCAACTGAGCTATTCCCGCGACATTGCGCGACCCTTTGTCCCTTAACCTTCCGGTGAGAATTCCCGTCGTTTGCTCTTCCGGCGGATGGTATTTTAACTCCGGAAGATCTTCCCGACGACTCTTTTTCCAGCTTCAGTAAAGGTTAAGTGCTTTCCAATATAAAAAAAACTATACCGGAACGCAAGAGGTAAACGCGGGTTTCAAAAATGAATTCACCGATTATTGCGATAATATATATGTATAATTACGCATTACCATACGGCATCGTCTGACAACTCTATTCGGCTCCAGCCGTGTAAATAAAACCGGTAATTTATCTTTATATATACATGGGAGATAACTCCTGGCGAACTCCAGACCGGAATCGCGGCACGACCCTCTTTCAGAAATAGCATCGAATATTACAACATTCGGTGTTCTCATTTCTCACGATGAAGATTATCTGTAATTCCCGTATATTTAAGGTATGTACACGAATAGAATATTGCGCCTTGTCTTTATCGCCCTCCTCTGTCTGTTCTCATTGACGCGAATATATGCACAGGATATGATGCGGATGGAATCCGGCAATCTCACGATCATTTACCCCGATAGAATCGTGGATACGGCCCGAAGGATCGCCGTCTTGCACGGCGATCTGATTACGGATCTGGAATCGAGGCTGGGGTTATCCGGAAATTTTAAAACCGAGATTATGCTCCTGCAGGATCCGAAGAAATTCTCCGAACTGGCACCTTCCGATCTGACCGTCGCGATTGCCGTCCCGTTTCACAATATCATTATCATCGACTACATCCGGATCGTCAGAGACCGCATACCGCTCGATGAGACTCTTCGCCATGAATTGACCCATCTCATACTGCACCGGCACATCCGTCCTGAAAATCTCCCCAGATGGCTCGACGAAGGGACTGCACAATGGATCAGCGGTGGGATCGGAGAACTGCTCAACCCCCCGGATCCTTCCATATTGAAACGTGCCGTACGAAGTGGAAGGGTATATCGGTTTTCGGACCTGGAGTCGGAATTTCCGTCCGAACATGACGGAACGCTCCTGGCATATATTCAGAGTAAAAGCTTCGTCGAATTCATTATATCCCGCTATGGAGCGGATGAATTCCGGGGCATGCTTGCTTTACTGCGCGAGGGATCGAGCCCGGATGAGGCATTCATAGAGACGTACGAAGCTTCATCTGAAGAAATAGAACAGATCTGGCTGACCTCTCTAAACCGAAGATCTGATATATTTTCACTGGCTGCCGAAAAGAGTCAGGGAATCCTCTTTTTACTCATTGCGCTGTTAGTCGTCGCCGCATTTATTAAAAAGATCCTTAGCCGGTCCGGCCGGGATGAACCGGATGCATTATCGTAAGTTCGTTTCGAATAGCTTCAGAATTCTTCTAAACTGATCGGTCCAGCTCGCCGGCTCGACGAAAGCGTGATCTTCCGCGGGATAGAGAGCGATGTCCCAATTATCTTTCCCCAGCTCGATGAGACGTTGAACGAGACGGACAGCATCTTGAAAATGTACATTCGTATCTACCATGGGGGCGGTAATGAGCAGAGCGCCCTCGAGTCCCCCGGCATGATATATCGGTGAGCTTCTTCTATATGCTTCATCGTCTTCGAACGGCAGATTTAGTATATTCGATGAGTACCAGTGCGCGTAGTGGGCCCAATCGGTAACCGGACGCAGGGCCGCTCCGGCCGCAAATATTCCCGGTTTTGTAAACATCGCCATCAGTGTGATGAATCCGCCGTATGAGCCGCCGTATATGCCAATCCGGTCCGGATCGATTCCGTGTTCCTCGACCAGATAACGAGCTCCGTCGATGTGATCCTGGAGATCTCTCCCTCCCATATAACGATAGACCGCAGTCCGCCAGTCTCTGCCATGACCTGCGCTTCCCCGGTAATCTATATCGAGCACCGTGTAACCCATGTCCGCAAGCATGTTGTGAAACATGTATTCGCGGTAATATGTACTCCACCACCGATGAGCATTCTGCAGATAACCTGCTCCATGGACGAAAATGACCGCAGCTCCGTTCGGGGATTCCGGTTTGTATAAACGGGCGGGAACCCGCATTCCGTCGCTTGCGGGGATGAAGACGATCCCGGGCGCTCTCCAGTCGTATGCACTGAATTCTGCGCTTTGCGAATCGGTAATTCGAACCGGCGTCGCACCGGGCTTGTTATCGGCGACATAAAGCTCGGGCGGTTCATTCTTAAACGACCTGATCATACAGATTCTCTTCTCATCAGGCGAAATAACGGCATCGTTCCTTCCCGCGAGCATGGTAAGTCGACGCCTGGCTCCTCCCTCGATCGGCATCTCATACAGATGTCTCTCGCCGAAATGCTCTTCGTTTGTTGTGATATACCACTTTGAACCGTCATTCGAAATGCGGGCATCGTAAGTTTCAAAATTTCCTTCCGTGAGCGGCCGTTTCCCCGAACCGTCGAAATTGACAACATACAAGTGGGAATATCCCGAAACTTCGGATTGAAAATATACTCGCCTCGAATCGGGCATCCAACCTAATGAAGTTCCGCTGCGCCGCCTTGCTATTCCGGGCCCTCCGATCCATGCTTCGTCAAACTGATGATCGAGTACGGTGGTTAATGCACCGGATTCCGGTTCGAATCTGACAATCCATCTGTTTTTATTATCCCGCGAAATAATATGTACGAATGCGTTTTTCCCGTCGTCCGACCAGTATGGTCCGTCGATCAGCACAGATTCCCGTTGCTCTGCGTCCGGGACCTCATCCGAGGCTGTTCCGGGAAGGCCTCCCGTGTCAACCAGATACACTGTATCGCGATCCCGATCGATCAAATAGAACTCCGTCGTCAGGTTTTCGTCTCCGGCTTTTTCCCTGCCGGGAATGGTTTCCGTATATCCGCTCTCGGTCACATAATCGGGGACGATCGTATTGCGTGCCGACGACAAATGCCGCTCTATCAAAAAAGTAATAAACCGCTCGTCGGGTGATATTCGAAAACCGGTCGGATGTGCCTCTCCGCTATAGAATGCCCGGGGACGCTTATATCCGTACGTCTCTCTGATTTCCTGCCGGACATCGCGGTCATGTTTTCTTAACCGGAGAAATTCGAAGAGCTCAAGCTGCTGCTCCGCCATATAGTCCCGAAGCGGCCCGGATTTTTTTTCCTCCGGCGCATTTCCGGAAATAATATTCGTCAGCTGCTCTATCATTCCCGTCTCCAGATGATGCAGGTAAAGATTCCGGTTTGAGACATAGGATATCTTCATGCCGTTAAAGTTAAAAAGCGGATGCGTCTTCCGGTTGACCGTGTTGCTCAGCCTTATTTCGGTTTTTTTACGAAGATCGTACAGAAATAAATCACCGTCGCGAACGTACACTTTTCGTCTTCGCTCCCTGTCATATTCACCGGCAGCCTGCGGCAGGTTCATCTCTTCGTGCATGCCGACCCTGCGCGGTGTTCCTCCGCGGGCATCGACCGTATAGAGAGAGTCGCCGGTATCACCCTCTCTTCTCCAATAAAAATAAATATGCCTTCCGTCTTCGGACCAGTATGGGTTTCGGGGAGACACTCCCATCCATGCCGGATCACGCATGATCAACTCGACCGTGAGCCAACCCCGGGTCGGCGCCTGTGCGGATAGAATCGAAGCGGCGATAAAATATATCGACGCCAAAATGCATACAATCGAAAATACTAGGTGTTTCCGATAGACTTTACTACTTGTCTTCATCGCTCCTCCGAATCGGTCGGAAATAATTTTTCGTTAAAGGTAACCAAGCGGGCGCTTACTTTCAAACCGGCTGACCCATACTCTGCCTGCCCGATAGAAGGGGGCAATTATTATTAACATATTCTAATAGTGCAAGCCACTATAAATTCTTGACTTATTAACGGGGATTGTCTATTTTCGCAGTCATTATTTAGACATGTCCAAACTCCTGGGAGGGAGACTCCAGACCGATATTCCGGAAATTAACGATTGCGATAACATCAGTACCCGATGGTCGGCAACGCATGTATAGCACAACCGGTGCGGCTATTACATAGATCCTCCTTCCGGGCAACCCGTCACAGATATACGGATCACACTTCGAGAAAAAAGTTTTCCACCACTCACAATCACACAGGGAGGATTTATGCGCAGTTCACTGCTATACGTATTCATCGGTTGTATCATCGTTGCCGTTGTCGTATTGCTGTCGTCGCATGGCTCCGATGCGAATTCGGCAACCTATACGTCGAGCCAAATAGAACGCGGTGAATATTTAGTCACGATCGGAGGCTGTCGTGATTGTCATACTCCGAAGGTGTTCGGACCGGAGGGGATGGGATTCGATACGGAAAGACAGTATTCCGGGCATCCTGCGGATGAAGTCCTGCCGCCCGTGCCGGAAGGCGTGCTGGGTATGGATGGATGGGGTGCTCTGTTCAATCATAATCTGACCGCCTTTGTCGGCCCGTGGGGTATCTCCTTTGCACAAAACCTTACTCCCGACAAGGAAACGGGTCTCGGCAGTTGGACCGAGCAAATGTTCATAAATGCGATGCGAACCGGCAAACATATGGGAGAAGGCCGGCCAATCCTGCCGCCTATGCCCTGGTTTAATTTGATGCATGCCCCGGAAGATGACTTAAAAGCGATGTTTGCATACCTGCAATCGGTCAAACCTATACATAATCCGGTACCTGCACCGATACCCCCAGGCAATCACTGATCAAACGTAGGGAATATAGCACTATGAATCCTCGCATACATATTATTTACCTGTTCTTCCTTCTCATCCAAACCCTTTCATCGCAGGTAGCCGCGCAGCATACTGCATATCGTACGGTAAAGGTTGAGCAAGGAGGCGTTATCGAAGGATGGGTTAAATTAAAGGATTCTACGCCGTCGCCCCATATTCTGGAGGTTCAGAAAGATTTAAGCCACTGCGGCTCGACGATCTTATCGCCGAAACTCACCTTCGGTCCGGATAACGGAATTAAAAATGCCGTTATCCGGATCGACAATATAGCATCCGGGAAATATCTAGACCGGGAGGTAACCTTCGTTCTTGATCAGAAAGGATGCGAGTTCGATCCTCACATCCTCCTGCTTCCCGCAGGTGCGAAGTTGGAAATCGTCAACAGCGATGCGGTCCTGCATAACGTACATGCACAGCGGGTCACGGACAATTTCCGTACGCTCTTCAATATTGCACAGCCGGTGCAGGGTCAGAGAACGGCGATACGGGAGGCATTGGTGAGCGAACCGGGACTTATCAAAGCGGTCTGCGATGCCGGACATCCATGGATGTCAGCCTACATCATGATCATCAACCATCCCTACTATACGGTGACGGACGAGAATGGTTATTTCATGTTGGAGGACGTCCCCCCGGGTACGTATACGGTTACCATGTGGCATGCCGGAGTACATATCACCGAAACATATACACAGGGGGATATGGTTACAAAATACGAATATGAACCACCTTATGAGGTAAGCCGAACCGTCAGCGTCTCTCCGGACGGAACCGCCAGGATCGAATTCGAACTGGCATTGCGCTGAACATTTATGCGGAGCGTATAATGAAGGTTCCGTTATTATACTAGGGCGTTATTCCCCTCCAGCCGATTATCCGCACGTGATATCTCAACCTCTACATAAGAACCGGATTCACCGGGCCGGGGATCCATCCTCGTAGAATGGATTCCGCCGAAGGCCGCTCAGCACCTATTACGTACCCGGCCTGCAAGCTCACCGATTCTCCTTTCATCGAATCCTTGTAAACCCGGCGATGAGAAACGCCCACCCGAGAAGGAATGCTACGCCCCCGAACGGAGTTACGATTCCCGCCGCAGGTACAGAGGCGAAGACCATGACATAGAGACTTCCGGAGAATAATCCCACTCCTGTCAGAAACATCCATCCCGCGGCACGGAAGAAAAAGTGACCGGAACGGAGTATTCCCCACCCCGCCGCGAACAGTGCGAATGCATGATACATCTGATAGCGAACGGCAGTCTCGAATACCGCGAGCATACGCTCAGTGAGCAGACTGCGGAGCGTGTGAGCGCCGAATGCTCCGGCTGCGACTCCGAAAAATCCGAGGATTGCACCGCATATGAAGAAGAAACGGGCCATATTCATAATCCCGGCGCTAGGATATCCGGTGAACAACGTTTGCCGCCGCCTGATCGGTCGGCAGCAATAAGATTTCCGCAACCTGGACGTGCGGAGGTCTCGTTGCGGCGAAAAGCACGGCGTCCGCGACGTCATCGGGCGTAAGCGGGGTCATTCCTTCATATACCGCCCTTGCTCTCGTTTCCTCTCCCCGGAAGCGCACGATGCTGAATTCTGTTTCGACAAGTCCCGGATCGACGGTACAGATCCTGATCGGTGTATCAACCAGATCAAGCCTCATTCCTTTCGTCAGCGCGTCTACCGCATGCTTCGAGGCGCAATACACATTTCCTTTTGCATAAACCTCTCTGCCCGCAATCGAGCCGATATTCACGACGGTTCCTTTCCGGCGTTCGACCATCCCCGGAAGTACCGCCTTGCTTACATAGAGCAAGCCTTTCACATTGGTGTCGATCATTTCATCCCAGTCTTCGTATTTCCCTTCATGGATCCGGTCCAATCCCCTGCTGAGCCCCGCATTATTCACAAGTACGTCGATGCGGCGCCATTCCCCGCTTAACGAGCCTATGGCTTGATCGACGGCCGGGCGGTCTCTGACGTCGAGCTCAATTGAAATCGATTTCGTACCGTATAAATCCGCGAGCTGCGAGCCAAGCTCCTCCAGCTTCTCCCGTCTCCGCGCGGTCATGATCAGCGCGGCGCCTGCTTCGGCAAACCGCCGGACGCACGCTCTACCGATGCCGCTGCTCGCTCCGGTGATCAATACAATATTGTCATGCAAACGCTGCATCGTCTAACCTCATACATGTTGGTCTTGTGATTCTCGTCCGGATTTAACTTCCCTGCAACCAGCTCATCACCGATCCCTTGCGCAGGGGCGACACGCTGGGGGAGATATGGAATATCCTGGCGGTATTTTCCCAGAATATTTTTTCTTTTTCGTTTCCGGGAATTTTCAATTCATCCATAAATTTCAGATACGTTTCCATGGACGAGATCGGCCAGTCGGTACCGTAGAGCACACTGCCGGGATTAACGCCGTAGAGGATCATCTCCTGAAGCTGTTTCCGCATGTAAACCTCGAACCGGTCGCTGAAATTTCCGAGAACCAGGCCGGAGATATCGGTGTATACATTTTTATTTTTATACACGACCTCCATCGTATCGCGAATCCATGGATTTCCGAGATGACATATCACGAAATTCACGTTGGGAAAATCCACTGCCACATCGTCGATATGAATCGGATGTGAATATTTGATCTTTCCCTTCGGCGTATAGGTATCGCCCGTATGAATCATCACGGGGACGTTGAATTCCTCCGCGAGCTCATATGCGGGATAAAGTATCTCGTCGTTCGGATAGAAAGGTTCGTAGCCCGGATAGAGTTTCAGACCCTTGACGCTCCCCTCTTTGAGATAGTCGCGCAACTCCACCAGGTAGTTCAGATGAAAATTCAAATAGCTGATTCCCGCGATGACAAACAGGTTCGGTATATCGCGGGTCATCCTGACGACATCACCGGTCGAAGGACGGCCCGGCACTACTTTGTAGGATGTAAGTATCAGCGCCGCATCGACTCTGTTCCGGCGCATGGTTGTCTGCAGCTTCTCAAGTACTTCTCTGCCCTTATCGATACTTTCGTCGTCATAGTTGTTGATATGCGTATGACAGTCGATAATCATGGCCACAACTCCTTTCCCTGCTTATTTACTTTTCTTAGACAGATTATCGATCACCCGCGTTGCCCACTCCCGGCCTCCCAATCCGAAAGCCAGCGCAAGGGCGAGGCATATTGCGCCGAATGCGATCTGAAATGCCGACACCAGAATCTCACCGCCGATGGCGAGCTGTTCCAGAACGATTGACAAGACGAATACGATTATCGCATATTTTGCAATCCCGCTGATGAGCGAAGCTCCGCTCACACCTATATTGTTCAGGTACGTATTTAACGCGCTCTGAATGAACCGGGCGAACAGCGAACCGAAAAGCAGCAACGCGATGGCGACAAATACGTTCGGAATATAATAGATCACCCTGCTGAACAGATCCGCGGCAAGGTACAATCCGAGCGTATTCATCACCGCGAGGACCGCGATGAATATTACCAACCAGTACACCAGATTGGCGGTCAGGGTAACGGTTGTTGCCCTCACGCCTCCCTGCAGAAGAAAATCCTCGATGCCCGATTTCTCGGCGAGCATATCGATCCGGAGAAGCCGCAGCAGTTTAACGGTAACATTCCGCAGGACCTTCGCCAGTATCCATCCGAATATGAGAAGCGCGATTGCGACGAGCAGATTCGGTAGAAATAAACTCAGGTCATAAAAGAAAGCTCGGAGCGAATCCAGAATAGCTTGAAATCTGTCCATATGACGATCTCCTTCCTACCGTTACCGGGCGATTTTCCCGAAGCGGGAAAAGATTTTTCGTATCATTAAAAAGAAAATATTGACAAATAGCAAGATCAGGTAAGTCCGAGGAAAATGAAAACGGCTGTCAGACCGCCTGCCGCCGTGCAAAAGACGTTGACCCAATCGTTATTCATCCAGGGTATTCCGCCGCTGCGGTTTGTCATCGAGCCGCAATGTTCCCTTCGCTCTGTGTTTATGCCGCACTCCCCACAGGTGTACCGTACCTGCCAGAGTGCTCCGATGTAACTGTCGATCAGACTGCCCGAAAATCCAGACACGATGCCTACCGCGATGAGAAGCGATAGGCTGGGGGCGGCACCCGGTTGGGCGATAAAGAATCCCGACCCGGTGAAACCGATAATCGCTCCGCCCGCCGTTCCGGCGAGCAGGCCGGCAAGCGAGACTCCGCCCGACGTACCGGGATCCACTTCGTCCATTGAAACAACGCTTCGCACTCTTCCCCCGAACGCGATTCCGAGTTCCGTCCCCCAGGTGTCGGCGGTTGCGGCCGCGATAGCTCCGATATAAGCAATGAACCAGAATGTGTGTTCAAAAAACTGATATCCGAGCACGCATAGTGCGGCAATACCTCCGTTTGCAAGGACCTGGCCGATGTCCCTGCGGCTTGTTTTCTCAAAATGTTCCTCGGCTGACCGTCTTCGGACACTCTTCAGTTTCGAAAGGAGGCTTGACAGGATAAAAAAAGCCAATATCGGTATAGCCCAAAGCCAGCCTCCGAAACCGAAAACGATCAGTGCGATCAAGAATGTCGCTGCGGCGCCGCTGCGGGATAATACCCCCAAGCGCAAAGATACGAACGAAATCAGACATCCCGCGAGAAATCCGGCCAGGAGTCGCGAAAGAACCGGCTCTCCGCCTTCGAGTATTGCAAAAAGCATCAGGCCGGCAGTGAGCGGAACGGTCAGGTTGTCCGTTCCCCGCGTTGAGAGAGCTTCCACCACACCGGCTACCACCGCGATGACAAAGGCTGCGGCGAGCATGAACAATACCTCGGAACCGATCAACGTATGCGAGTCAGGAGTGCGTTGCGGAAAAAACAGAAGACATCCCGCGGTAACGATAAACGAGACCGAGATCATCGCCGCGCTCCCCTCGAGACTCTTGTTCTCGCGCGTAAGGGAGAGCGGCGTGGGATTTTGCATTCCCGTACCTACTATGGAAGCGGCAGCATCACCGAGCCCGAGGATCAATATGGAGGCCGATATGATCAAGGGATACGATTCCCAATAGAGAAGTATGAGAAGCAGAAACGAAAGTGGAAAGAATACCGTACCGTACGTCTCCCGGGACGTATTGTCCATTCCCTTGAATAATTTTGAACGGACCGAGAAATAATTCAACACAATGAATATCAGAGACATCAGGATGGGAGGAAGCGGAGACGTGAAGATCAGCGGAACGAAGAAAACGAAAATTCCGACCAGGATATGTACAAGTTTACGGGTAACGGCAGCTTCTACGTGGAAATACTTTCTGATGAGTTCCGCGGCGCCGACGAACGAGAACAGTCCGATGAGCATATAGAGAAAACGGAGCCATTCATCCGGTGCGGCGGACTGAATGAGGAAGCTCATACCGGATAATCGTTTCCGGCCGAGACTACCTGTACGAATTCGGACGCATCCGTATGGGAATCCTCTTTGTCGATTAGTTTGAAGAGGAGAATGGATAGAATCTGTCTCGGATCGTGTCCGGTACTCTTCAGCAACAGATCGGCTTCGAGCAAGGCGCGGAATCTCCCGGGAAATCTCTGCGGAGCATGGTTCTTGAGGTGATCGATATGATCGTTGAGGAAGAACGCATTGACCCCGATTTCCCGCGCCATTTCGATCCGGGCGATGTTTCTCGAGACCAGGTCGTGGAGCTTCAGCAATCCGATGAAGAAGCGCGTCAGCATCGAGATGATCATGACGGGAGATTCGCCCCGTTCGATCATCCGCTCGATAATGTGGATCGCCGTTCCGGCATCCTTCTGTCCGATAGCCTTTTGCAGCTCGAATATATTGTAAGCTTTCGATTGCCCGACGACGGCGTTGACGTCGGCGAGAGAGATCTTATTTCTGTCGGCGGTATAGATATCGAGCTTCTCGATTTCATTGGCGATCTGGCGGAGCGAGGTTCCGACATAACCGGCGAGCGCAGTCGCCGCGTCAGGTGCGATCTGTTTCTTCAATCTGCTCATCCGGCCGGTTATCCACGCGGGGATTTGGTTCTCATAGAGAGGCGCACAATTCAATATGCTCGAATCATCGAATATCCTGAACGGATTTTTCCGGAAATCGGGTTTCTCTGAGACCAGGATCAGTACCGTTGTATCCAGAGGAGCATTGATGTACTCGGTGAGCAGTTCCGGCTTGGAAAGTTTATCGAATTCCTTGACGACAACCATTCGGCGATCTCCGATCATCGGATACGCCGACGAGATGGAGAGCACCTCGTGCGACTGCACTTCGCTCCCGTAAACAATATCAAGATTGAAACTCCTCGATTCCGCGGTGATAACCGAATCCACCAGGAGACCGATCGCTTCGTCTGCTATAAACTGTTCACCTCCCGCAAACAGATAGACGGGAGCTACTGCTCCCCGCCCGATGGAGGTTTGCAGGTCCGAAATCGATAAGCCGCGGGTTTTAGGTTGAGATTTCTTTTTCATGTCGATGCTGTTTTTTTCGCTCGAATGAGAGCGCGCGGAGGAGGATGTAGACGAATCCTCCCCATACGCAGCCGACAACGAGGATCATAGTCAAAATGGTCGCTATGCTCATGGGTGCGCCGCCGAAAATGTTTTACGGACCATCCATGCGTTCAGAGCTACGAACGTCCCGATTATGATCCCCCATTGCAGCAGGCAGGTTCCGAGCGTCTCTGCGCCGAGCGGATTCCACCAGCCCTCGGGATCCCACTGCGTCGATGAGTAGAGCCACCATACGATCAGAACGACCACCTGGACGGGGATCAGCAGCGTGATGAGAAAGTTGTACCACTTGCCGACCTGTACGTCAGATCCGTCTCCGTTTATTAATTCCCGCCGGAATTTGTCCGCCCCGAATTTTATGACGCTGAAGGAGATAAATCCGCCGCTTATCATGAGCGCGACCCCCCATACCCAGTCCTGATTATAAAAAAACGATAGACTCAGTGCCGACGGGATACCGAACAGAAATCCGAGCGAACCGACCAACAGGATCGCATTCCGGCGCCTCAACCCCATATCGATAAAAACCCGGACGGCGAGCTCGATCATCGAGATGAGAGAGCTCACCGCAGCGATACTCAACGAGAGGAAGAACAAGGTCGAGAAAAGACTTTGCACGAAGGTCCCGCCGGGCATCTGCGTGAACAACTGGGGAAGGAAGATGAACGCCATACCTATATTTGTGCTTCCCGAGCCGATTTCGAGTTCGCGTATTCCGGTATGCCCGGCGATCCCGAATATGGTGGCAAAGACGATGATCGCGGCGAGCAGGGAAACCGAATTGTTGCTGAATCCCGTCAGCGCGGCGTTGACCGCGATATCCTCCCGCTGACGGGAATAGATCGCATAGGTGAGAATCAATCCCCACCCTGCGCCGGTATCCCACGCATTCTGGGTGAGCGCCTGGAGCCAGATCCGGTAATCGATGAGGCGCTCAAAATCCGGGGTGAACAGGTATACCAGACCGTCGTAAGCGCCTTCGAGCGTCACTGCGCGAAGGGCAAGTACGAGAAGCATGACGAGCAGGGCGGGAACAAGCACCCGGTTCCAGCGTTCGATGCCCCGAACCACACCCTTGTATATGATATATACTCCGAGACCCATCGCCAGAAAATGAAACAGCAAAGGCTGATAGCTGCCGGTGAAGGAAGCCCATAGACCAGCATGATCTTCGACCGTGATGAGCGAGCCGCTGATCGAGCTGAAGAGATATTTCAAACACCATCCGGCGACGACGGCGTAATAGAACATTATCGCGGTCGACACAAATCCGACGAACGCGCCCATCCAGCCGAATTTCCTTCCCGCTATTTCGGCGATCGCGCCGACGGTTCCCTTCCGCGTTTTCTTCCCGATTGCGATTTCCGTCATGATGAGCGGGATCGACCAGATAAAGAGAAAGACCACCCACGGTATGAGGAAGGAACCGCCGTCGTTCTGGGCGACGATCCGGGGAAATCTCCAGATATTGCCCGTACCGACCGCGATGCCTACGACGGCTAATATCATTCCCCATCTCGATGTGAAGAACTCGGCGCGGTCTTTCATCGATCTATTCTCTCGGCATGAGCGACACATTCGTCATCTCGACGCGTTCGATCGGATTATCCGCAGGATCTCTCTCCACGGCGGCGATAAGATCCACCACGTCCATGCCCTCAACCACGCGTCCGAAGACGGTGTACCCTCCGTCGAGATTCGGGAGATCTGCCAGACAGATATAGAACTGGCTGCCGCTGGATTCACGCCGCGGATTAACCTGATCTCCGAGCCGCGCGGCGGCAAGATAACCACGCTTATGGTCGATACCGATCTCTGCGGGAACGGTGTACCCCGGACCACCTCTGCCATGGAGGGTTCGATCCTCGGAGCGGGAATTCGGGTCTCCCCCCTGAATGACGAACTGCGGAATGACGCGATGAAACGTAGTTCCGTTATAAAATCCCTCGCGGACGAGCTTCTTGAAATTCTCCGCGTGCAGCGGCGATTGTTCAGTAAAGAGCTCTACCGTAATCTTTCCTTTTGCGGTCTCGATGACTACCAATGAATCTCCTCCTTTGATAAGTGAATCCTGCAATGTATCGCTCCCGTTCCCGGTTGCCCGAGAATCAGGATTATCCTCCCGCTGTCCACAAGCTGCGAGAACGGCAACTGCCAGTAGAATAACGATGAGATACGAGTAACGCTGCATTATTTCCTCCTCAGTTACGTTATGAGAGTATGATTACGAGAATTCCGATCGTCAGACAGTAAAATGAGAAATAACTGAACTTATCCCGCTTCAGTACGATGAAGATGGTTTTTATGGCGAGGTAGCCGGAAACGAACGCCGCGAGCATACCGATAATAATGTTGCCGGACATTCCGGCAGCTATCGGATCTCCGGCTATCGAGAGAGCTTCCAGCAGCGTCGCCCCGAAAATTGCGGGCAAGGCAAGCAGAAATGAAAACCGCGCCGCCTGTTCCCGGTCGATCCCCATAAACAGACCGGCACTGATCGTCATTCCGGCGCGGGAGATTCCCGGCATAATCGCTAACGCCTGCGCGCAACCGATAATGAACGCCGAAATCCACCCTACCCGTTTACCGGGTTTCGGTCTGGCCAATCTCGTGAGAAATAGAACGAATCCCGTCACCATCAACATGACACCGACCAGATTTACGTCGGAAAATGTACGCTCGATTTCGGATTTAAACGTCACACCGATTATACCGGCCGGAAGCGATCCGAACAATATAAATAGAGCAAGCCTGAAATGTTCGTTCTCCTTCACGAGCAAAGGGATTCGGCGGGGATCGGCCACGCCGGAAAAGAATACACGGACAATCGACAGGATATCCTTATAAAATACAGCGAGAATACTCAGCAACGTTCCGAAATGAACGAATACTTCAAAGGTGATGCTGTCCGTGTGTACGATGCCGAGAATTTCCTGGCCCAGAACCAGGTGACCGGAGCTGCTGATAGGTAAGAATTCCGTTATTCCCTGTAGAATACCGAGTATCAACGCATCGATTAACGACATATCGCTCCGTCAGTGAAGATAATAGGTAAGTCCGAACTTAAGTCCGAACGAAATATAGTCCATTGATATCGAACGTTCGGGTAGTGCGAGCGGTTCACCACGTGCATTGTTGATTTCACCGACGATCCCGAATCTGAAATCGACGCCGATATAGCCGTAGAGATTGTCGCCGAACGGGGTTTGACCGATGAAGTGTAATTTCCCTCCGAACCCCGTTCCCCGGAACAGCTCGGTACTCGTATCGAACGGGAGTTTCTGTTCGAACCGGATATGGGTTATTCCGAGCCCTCCCCCCGCTTTTACGTGATAATTTGTCCCATACAGCACGTAATAAGCGACGATGCTCGGGACCTGCACCGAATAACTGAACTCCGTCATTCCGCTGTAACCGCGCGGAGAAAATGAGTTGAGCATATATCCGTATTCAAGGCCGACACTCACAGAAGGATTGATAAACCCTTCCACCGCGCCGAAGAATTCAACGGTGCCGCTGAACTCGGACAACCGGTCTGCCGGATCGACGACGAAACCGGCATTGATATAATGAACAAGATCTCCGATGCTGAGCGCGTTGATACCCATGCCTCCGGAAAAACCGAATCGATACAGGTCGTCGTTTCCGCGTTCGGATGAGACCGTCTGCAAAGAGACCATGAGAAATACCGCTATCGTGCAACTAGTTCTCATACTGCCGCCGGGAAACCTGATCCCTTTCGTCCTTGAGTTCTTCAGCGCCGGGAACTTCCTGATCCGCTTCACTCTGACTCAGCACATCCCTGACTCTCATATTATATCGGATAAAATAATAAAGTCCGAGGATAATAACAGAGAAATATCCGGCTGCATGAGTGACGGTGGCATACCCGAGCGCGATCTCGCGCTGCAGTCCGTACAAACGGGTCAGGGCTTCGACGGTGAATGTATGATATGCACCCGTCGCTCCGGGGGTAGGTATGAGGACGCTTAACGAGGTAACGATCGTCAGGACGAAACCCGCGAGCAAATTGAGTTCTGTACCGGAAATATCGAACGCGAGCAGGGGCAGGTACGCCATAAATATATACGACACCCACATAGCGAGACTCAGCAAAAGGATAGCGCCTATATTTTTGCGCTCACGGATAACGAGCATGCCGTCTATAAATAAATGCATTACATCGACGATTTTCCTCTTTACCGTTTCGGAGAAGGGATAGAGAGCGAACTGCATGATCCGCAATACCAGGTTCCGCCTGTAGAGAAGCAACACCAGGACGGCCACGAGAACGAAACAGAGCACACCCAGAATAATGCTTGCATTTTCCCACCATGGGAAATTATCCGAGAGCCTGCCGCGGAACAGCAACAGGAGAATGCCGAGTCCGATCAGGAGCGAGAGCAGATCGATCAGCCGTTCGAGGACGACCGATCCGAGCGTCGATGCTTTCGAGATATTCTCAACCTTTCCGAGAGCATACGGCCGGAACAATTCGCCTGCGCGCGGCAACACGTTGTTGATCATATATCCCATGATGAGGCTTGAGAACGCATTCCCCCGCCCTATACGGTCCTTCACCGGGACGAGGAGGAGCTGCCAGCGCCATGCGCGGATATAGTGGCTCAACAACAAGAGAGGAATTGCGGAGAGTACCCATCCGGGTTTAAGATTTTTCAGCGTGTTCCAGAGAGAGGAAAGGTCGGTACCGCGGAAGGCGACGAAGAGCAGTATGACCGTCAGGACGAGTCCAAGCAGGAATTTGAATGTCGTACGAAGGCGATAAATCATTCTGTCCCGGGGTTAA
>CAZBUK010000082.1:5516-16703 GCA_964495085.1 uncultured Ignavibacteriales bacterium | reverse complement strand
TTACCGGAACCGCCTCCTTGCCCGTCACCCGCAGAAACCATCGGAGACACCTATGAGCCGGATCGACCGGCTTGCAGAACATCATCGGACAGCTTCCCGGAATTACCGTAAGACCGAGCTCCCGGGCGAGCCGCACCGCTTCATCATCCACGCTACCCCGTCCGAACGAACGATGCATCCAGATATGACGCAATCCGAGTCGTCCGCACTCTTCTACGAGTCCGAGCGTCACCGAGGGATGCGTCGCAATGACGACGCCCTCGACACCGCCCGGTATGGAAGAAAGGTCCGGATAACACGGATCCCCCTCAACCTTCTCCGCATTGGGATTGACGGGAAACACTGTGTAGCCGGAAACGCGCAGTTTTTTATAAACCGCGTTCGCCGCGGTATCCCCTTTTCGGGAGACACCCGCGACGGCGATGCGTTTGAGTTCGAGAAAATCCTGAGCCGCTTGTATAAGAGAGGACATAGCGCAATTCCATCGATAGATTCCGAACCGGATCACCGCGAGACAGGCAACCGCACCGGAATACCGGTATCAGGATAATATAACATTCGGGAATAATCAAGCGTCGAGGCGGGATGTCGAGGCGGGATGTAATTACAGGCAAAGCATGCCGGAGATATTCACGGCGATTTCGGATCCTCATCCGGATCGTGTACCGGACCTTGTTCGTTGAGGATCGATCGCGCAGGCGTTTCAGGTCAGCGGTCCCTCATTCCGGGACGGATCCCCGGGAATCCGGAGCGCTCCGTCGGTGATCGGTAATTTTACCTGGAAGCATGTTTCTCCCGGCTTTGACCGGACCGAGATCTCGCCGTTATGTTTTTGTACGATGATATTGTGCGCTATATTCAATCCGAGGCCGGTCCCCACGCCGGGAGGTTTGGTCGTGAAGAACGGGTCGAAGATTTTTATCTGTATATCCCCGGGTATTCCGGGTCCCGAATCGATAATTTCCACTACCGCCCAGTTATCCCTTCGCTCTGTTCTGATGACGATCTCGCCTTCTCCGTCGATAACTCCGATCGCGTTATCGATGATGTTCGTCCATACCTGATTGAGTTCGCTCCCGTACGCTTCAATGTTCGGCAGATCGGGCGCATATTCGCGCCTGACCTTGATCCTGTCTCCGAGTTCGCCTTGGAAGATAACGAGCGTATCGTTCAATCCGTCGTGAATATCGATCGATTGCACCGGGGCCTGATCGAGAAAGGTGTACGAGTTCAGCGCTTTCACGATTTCGGTTATCCGGGCGATCCCCTTGCCGATATCTCCGAGCAGATTATGAGAGGTATAGAGATTGCAGAGCAGCGCGGCGACTGCCGGGAATCTCTCCCCCTTGAAATTTTCCGCAAGCTCGGTCAGCTCCTCGCTGCTGTAATCCAGCTCGACCAGTATCGGCGCGGCGTCTCTCGGTTCCGCGATCCCCCGCTCCCCGAGCCACCTTTCCATTTCGTCTTCGAGCTCGTTTCTCGCAAGGGGGTCGAGCGGGACGGGCTTCAGCGCCCGGTGCCGCACTTTCCGGTTATGTACCTCGAGCAGACCGAATTGTGCCGGCGAAAGATCCATCTGTCCGAGCTTGTACTCCGACCGCTCCAGTTTATCCAACGTTTCCGCAAGCAGCTTGACGTTCCTGAGCGCGGCCGCGGCGGGATTATTGAGCTCATGCGCTATGCCCGAACTGAGCTTGCCGAGCGTCGCCAGTTTCTCGTTCTGGCGAAGGGTGATCTCCTGCTGGAGGTACGCTTTTTCCAGCTCGCGGTGTTTGCGCATTAATTCTATCGCAAGATCCTTTTGCCGCACAAAATAATTGAGCACCACGAACGTGATGGCGGATACCGCGCCGATATTGATCGCCAGAAAGGCAATGATAAATTCATGCGGCAGGTTGTTCTCCGCCCGGATGTACGGATCTATCATGGCGCCGATGAGGAGTAATCCGACGTAGAATATAAACCAATAGACCGACTGCGGCGATTTGCAGCACATGAGCGCGCCCAGAGGGGCGAGCAGCGACCAGAGTATGACCGCACTGGAGTTCACAAATCCTCCCAGCGCGATCATCAGGAAAAACGGAAGGAGGAGAATCAGTATGAGCTGCATGAACCGGAACGCCCGGTAATGCCGGAACGCTTTATAAACGACGACATTGATCACCGAAATGAACGAGTACGCGAACGGAATGAGGGCGGCGGTCGGCTCGTTCAGCAATAAGTACATAGCCCCCCACAGGATGCCCGCCACGATAATGATCAGCGTCGTACCGACGAGGATTTCCTTTTGCAGCCGTATATCGTCGTTGTCGTCGGGATCTACGCCGATCCAGACGATCATGTTCAACAGCATCTTCCAGAATTTTGAATTCGTCATCCGATCGATTCCATATCAGCGTTGGCGACACATGAATAAAATATGGCTGCGCTTCGTTCATGACGCCCGGTTCGAAAGCCGGACGGGTGATAACGATAAGGTTCACAGCAGTGATGCCATTCCGGACCGTCCTCCGAAAAATCATCGGATCTCCCGGTTCGTCGGGACCGGATTATCGTATACCTGTTCGCTTGATCGTATATATTTCGGGATGGTTACGGCATCCTCGATTCACTCTACTTGAACGCAGGCAGGTGATTCAGACCGCGTCTCTCAAAGGTCTGAGCTTGCATGCAGGGCATGAACGGCTCAGGGCCGTAAAAACCATGCGATACATGCACAACCCGAATATAATGAGTACATTGTTAACATGAAACGATATTACGTTAAGGAAGGCCACAATTTCAGTGGAATCAATCAGAACCCATATCCACAAATCGTGTTTTTATATGATTACTGAGATAAGGTGAGATTATTACATGATTGCTTTTTATTGATTTAAAAATCCGAAGCACGAAACCATAGTTAAGATCGAATGTTAAAATGTTCAAAACAGTGAAAAAACGAGAGGTTTGGAAAATTTGAATTTTGGTCAATTGGATTTGCGTTCAAATTTAAAGATTCGGATTTAGATTTTTTCCGCGTAATGAGTGTTTTGCGTGACATCAGCGACTATATAATAGAGGACCGACTCAATCCAGGCGCCGGACGGCGGCGCTGAGTCCCGCAGAATACCCCTCTCAACCCTCAGGGAGGCAAAATTACGAAATTACTGCATTTCTCCGACAGATACCCCTTCCTCCTGCTCCGTTTTACGATGGGTATCATCTTTGTTACCCACGGAGCTGCTCGATTGATAAACTGGACCGTTCCGGAATTCGGCGGTTTCCTTGAATCAAAGGGTTTTCCGCTCGGCATTGTCTTCGCCCTGATCGTCACGCTCGGAGAGGTAATATTCGGAAGTTTGATGGCGATCGGCCTGAAAGTGAGGTATTGCGTTATATTTCATGGCATCGTTATCGTGATGGGCATATTTCTGGTCCACCTCCCGAGAGGGTGGTTCACAGTCGGTCCGGGGAGCGGAGGCGTTGAATACAGCATCCTTATCCTGGCCGTCCTGTTGTTGATTTACGGCAGGACGGGGAAGTCTCACGCAGGGGTTTACGATTGATGGTGTGAGTTTTGTTGAACCGTGGGAATTATCCGGAGTTCAGTATACGGAAGACCACGATTCCCGGGCCTCTCCGGAAAACATCGCCTATTAAAATTCTCACCAGGATCGTCGGAACATTCGGACAGCCCTCCGCCGGCGATCATCAGCCAGAAACGAATGTTATTATTGAGATAAGGGCCGGTGCACGGATTCAGAGGATACGTACCTGTTCCGAATACAACTCACTTGGCACGTTATTATTTTGACATTGACCATCTCAGTTATTTTCCCTACCTTGAGGGCTCAAATAAGCGCAGTACATACTCTTAACCTTAGTTATCAAAAAGGGAGGCCTGTATGATACTAACCAAATCTTATACCGCCATAATTCTTTTCCTGATTCTCTCCGTTCATTTAGCGCTGAGCTGTACATCCTTTGCTCAATCGGATCCGCAGCAGGAGGAGAAATCACTCTATGAACGTCTGGGAGGTCTTACTGCAATATCGCTGGTAGTAAGTGATTTTGTTGATGTGTTCATTCAGGATCAGCTCATCATGTCAAATCCTGCAGTCAAGGAACGTAAGACTCCCGATGCTGCTCCATACGTGAAATACCAGATCACTACATTGGTATGTCAGGAGACCGGGGGACCATGCCAGTATACCGGCCTTGATATGAGGGAAGCCCACAAAGGATTAAACGTTTCGGATGCAGAATGGAACCGTATGGTTGAAATATTTGCCGCAACCCTTGAGAAACACAATGTACCGGAAAAAGAGACCCAGGAACTATTCAGCATACTCGGACCTTCGAAAGACGATATAGTAGTTACAAGCGACCGCTAAGAGTACAGTGTTCCCCCGCTCTTTTAAATCCCTGAAAGGGCGGGTAACACCTTACTCCCTCATCCTATGCAGTTATGTATCTTACACTACCATTCATCCGACGTCGGTTTGTATCTGAAAGACTTCACCTTGTGATCGCTCACCTTCCCTTTCGCCTGCATTAAGTCCTTCCCCCTATATCCGATACATCGACCCCGGTTAAACTGTCGATTTCGCTAACCCTTAATCGACTATCGTACATATGCTGCGAAAGTGCGCATTTGCGGCATTTTCTCGTGGAACTGCCGCACGACTCCATCCGCAAATTACCGATGAAGGGTCGTCGTTCACCGATTTAGGGCTGATTTCCGTATCGAATGGCTGTATACTTTATCGCGCTGATTGAGAAACAGGGTAAAGCAGCCGATGCGCTGGAACGATTTCCCGCTGGATTTGTCTGTATTCGGATATTTCAACAAATTCCGGATTTTTAAATAAAAATGGGAGGATATGTAACGAAACGGCCGCTTCTCTCGTATAAATCATATACGTAAAACGGGAAGGAGGAATCCGGCTTATCCGGTATTGGATCGGGAGCCGGATGTCGATCGACATATTTTTGTGGAAATCTGCTGAAACTTCGATGTTCCGCCGATTGTTAATGCTGCATACTCTCCTGTCCTACAGTTTATTATAGTATAGATTGGACCAGCTCTCCCAGGTGGGAAGTCAAGCGATTGTAGAGTGCTCTGGATTAATCCGGATGATGCGGTACTTGTGCTGATGATCATCCCGGTCAGACCTGTCGCCGGAAATCAGAGAAAAACACAATATCTAAACAATACCCCTTCCATAGTACGAGATCTCCGCTATGGACGAGATAAGAATTTATGCTCGTTATAAATCATCGGATCATAATAACAGGAATGCAATGAAAAAGTTACTCGCCTATATTCCGGCCGTTCTTCTCGCCGTAACCCTTGCTGCACCGGTAATCGCTCAGACCAGACTTACTCTCGACGATGCGGTTCGTATCGCGCTGGAACGGAATCAGCAGCTTGCATCGAGCAGGTATGAGGTGCGGAAAGCCCGCGCCCAGGTGAACGAAGCATACGGAACCGCGCTCCCGGCTGTGGACTTCTACGGCGAATATTCGCATGCGTTGAAGAAACCGGTCTTCTTCCTCCCCGATTTCCAGAACCCGGGAAGCGACGCGATAATCCCGATCGAGATCGGGTCCGATCACGCATTCAACATGGTATTGAGCGCCCGCCAGAAAATTTTCGATGCGGCCGTTTTCACCGGCGTGGGAGCCGCGCGCATCTACTCGAGGGCATCGGAAGAAATGTACAGGGCCAAGGAACTCGAAACCGTGGCCAACGTCCGGATAGCTTTTTATTCGGTCCTCCTCGCGGCAGAAGTGCGGGATATGATGCACGCAAATCTGATCAACGCGGAGGAGAATCTGCGGAACGTTAAGCTGCTCACCAGCCAGGGGATCGTCTCGGAATACGACGAGCTTCGCGCATCGGTTGGAGTGGACAATCTCCGGCCGGCGGTCATTCAGGCGGAGAACGGCTATGCACTCGCACTCGACGGATTGAAGGCGGCCATGGGGATAAGCGTAACCGAAGCGATCGAGGTGGACGGCGAACTCGAGTTTCGTGAAGTAAGCAGAGAACTTCTTGCCACCGCTCAGAACAACGTGCTGACGACCAACGCGACGATTCAGGCGATGCGGCTGCAGGTCGATGTCAACAGGGCGTTCATAAACTTTGAGCGATCGCGGTATCTGCCCACCGTCGAGATCTTCGGCAACTACCAGTATCAGGCGGCGAAGAACCGGTTCAATTTCGGCGGAGCGGATTTCATCGGCAGCTCGATAGTCGGCATTTCGGTTTCATTCAACATTTTTCAGGGACTCCAGACAAACTCGCGGGTCCAACAATCCAAAATGGAGCTGAATAAATCGCAGCAACAACTGTCAGCCTACGAAACCGCGCTCAAAACCATGGTCCACTCCGCCCTTCTTAAAATCGAAGAGGCCGGTAAACGGGTCGGCTCCCAGGAACGGACCGTCGAACAGGCGGAGAAGGGGTACCGGATCGCGACGACACGCTACACGAGCGGATCGGGAACGCAGCTCGAGGTCAACGACGCACAACTTGCCCTGACTCAGGCGCAGGTGAACCGGATGCAGGCGGTGTATGACTATCTGGTAGCATCCGCCGAACTGGATAACATATTGGGCAGAATGCCGGAGGAGATGAGATGAGGACAACAGCCGAAACTAATCGAACTATCAGGAATAATTCAACAATTCAGGACGGGATTACCAAGATGAGACTCAATGTACTACTCTTCACAGCGATAGCGGCGGTCGCGATATATGCAGGCTGCAGCAGGACGGATGCTGATAATGAAATACCGGAAATCGGCAGAGAGGCCAGGGCGGTTGAAGTCGTCGTCCGGGAAGTGAAACCGGAGACCTTCACCGAATCGATACGCCTGAGCGGAATCGTGAAGGCATACGAAAGCGTCATGATCAGTCCCGAAGAGGGGGGTGTGATCAAAGCATGGAGAATGAACAAGGGAGATACGGTGCGCAAGGGCGATATCGTTGCCGTCCTGAACGACGACATTCTGCAGGCGAGCTTCGATGCGGCAAACGCCCAGTACCGGCTTGCCGAGTTGAATTACGAACGGCAAAAATCCGTGTTCGATGAACAGGGTATCAGCGAATTGCAGGTCAAGAACGCCGAGTACTCGCGCGACGCTGCAAAGGCCCAGGCGGATCTCGCCCGATCGCGGCTCGAGCGGACGCGTCTGCGCAGTCCGATCGACGGGATTCTCGATAACCGGTTCCTCGAAGCGGGAGAATTCGCGCCTCCGGCCGTCCCGGTCGCCTATGTCGTGAACATGAACATGATCAAAGTAACGGCGGAAATTCCCGAACGTTATGCCGGCAAGGTCGGGCAGGGTTCGGCGGTACAGATTACTTTCGACAGCTATCCGGGCGATACCCTCTCGGGTAACATCGATTTCGCCGGCGCTACGATTTCGTCGAGCAACCGGACTCTCCCGGTCGAGATCCACTTCCGGAATCCCGGCGGTAAATTCAAACCGGAGATGATCGCGAAGGTGGCGGTGACGCTCGATTCGCGCGAGAACGCGATCCTCATCGGCGAGAATGTGGTCCAACGGATCGATCATAACAAACATATCGTCTACGTCACCAACAGCGATACCGCCCGCGAGCGGACCGTACGGCTTGGCGGACGCCAGGGAAGCCGCGTCGAGATCGTCGAAGGTCTGAATCCGGGCGATCGGGTCGTCGTCGAAGGATATCACAAGCTGGTTGACGGACAACGGGTTACGATCGAATAATCCGGGGATGCTTACAAACCGGGTGCGTAAATCGAAACGGAAACCATATTTTTCATTCATATTATACACACATAGTAAAACCACATGCGTATTTCGAACATAGCAGTAGATAATAAAGTAGCGGTCTACATTCTCCTGCTCCTGATCGTCCTGATCGGGTGGACCACCTACAGCTCGCTTCCGCGCGAAGCGGCGCCCGACATTACGATTCCGCTGGTGATCGTTACCACGCCGTACATCGGCGTATCGCCGGCCGATATCGAGGGACTGGTAACGCAGCCGCTCGAACGGAATCTGAAGTCGGTCAAGGATGTGAAGCTGATAGCTTCCGTTTCGAAAGAGGGACTGTCGACCATCCAGATCGAATTCAATACCGGCGTCGATATAGACGATGCGATGCGCCGCGTACGCGACAAGGTGAATCAGACGCTCCCCGATCTGCCCACCGACATTCTCGATCCGGTCATTTCGGAGATCAACTTCAGCGAATTCCCCATTATGTTCGTGAACGTCAGTGGTAATGTGGGGAACGCACGCCTGAAGAAAATCGCAGAGGACCTGCAGGATATTTTCGAAACGGTCCCCGGAGTCCTCAGAGTCGACCTGAACGGCGGATTGACTCCGGAAGTACAGGTCAACGCCGACCTCTACCGGCTCAATGCGTACAAGATCAGTTTCGAAGATCTTGTGAATTCGATCCGCGACGAGAACCTGTCGCTGCCCGGGGGACAGATGGACGACGGCACGACCAATATATCGGTCAGGGTGCCGGGCGAGTTCAGTGATGTGCGCCCGATCGAGGACGTCGTCGTGAAGATCCGCGACGGCCAGCCGATCTACGTGCGCGACGTCGCGGAGGTCGATTACTCCTTCGAAGACCGGCAGACCTTTGCGCGCTTGAACGGCGAAGAGGTGGTATCGCTTGCGGTGAGAAAGCGCGCCGGCGAGAACCTGATCCGCATAGCGGGTGAGGTAGCGGAGATCGTACGGGTCGAAGAGGAGAATCTGCCGGCGGGAGTGTCGCTCGTGATCTCCAACGACCAATCGATCTTCATCGACCGGTCGGTGAAGGAGCTCGAGAACAGCATCATGACGGGTATGTTCCTCGTCGTTCTCGCAATGTTCATGTTCTTCGGATTCAAGAACTCGCTCCTCATCTCCACCGCCATTCCACTCTCCATGTTTATCGGATTTCTGGTGCTCGGCGCTTTCGATATCACGCTGAACTTCGTCGTGCTCTTCGCGCTCGTGCTCGTGCTCGGCATACTGGTGGACGATGCCGTCGTGGTGATCGAAAACATCTACCGCCATCAGCAGGAATACGGCAAATCTCCGAAGCAGGCCGCCAAAGACGGCACTAAGGAAGTCGCCGTACCGGTCATTGCGGCGACCGTGACGACGATAGCCCCCTTCATTCCGCTCCTCTTCTGGCCCGGAGTCGTTGGGGAGTTCATGTGGTATCTACCGATCACGCTGATCATTACGCTGGGCGCGTCGCTTTTTGTCGCCTTCGTGATAAGTCCGGTTCAGGGGGCGCAATGGATAAACTACCGCCGGGAAATACGCAAAGCGAAGCAGAATATCGACAATTCCAAATGGTGGAGGAGATATAATCCGATAACCCGCATCTATCATAGAGTCGACCGTCAGGTCTTTCCATGGATGCAGACAAAGTACGTGCGTGCACTCGGCTGGACGCTCGGTCACAAGCGTCTGACGATCGCCGGCGCGCTCGGATTTTTAATCGTTGTTTTCATGCTCTACGGTGTGTTTAATACGGGAGTTGAATTCTTCCCCGACGTCGAGCCCGAGCAGGTGAACGTTACGATAGACGCGCCTCCGGGAACGTCGCTTGAGGTGACGAACGCCATCACCCGCGAGGTAGAAGCCCGGATCGATTCGGTACCCGGGCGGGCTGATATCGAGTTTACCGCCGCAAATATCGGCACCTCCGACGACCCGTTCGATTTCGGAGGCCAGGGCACCTCGAACAAAGGAATGATCTCCATCAATTTTTATCCGAAAACGAAGCGTTCGCAGAGCAGCTTCACAACGATGGAAGAGATTCGAAGGGCGACGGAGAACATCTCAGGCGCGGACATTCGCGTCAATCCTCTCGGTTGGGGACCGCCGGTCGGCGCACCGGTCAGCATCGAGGTCTCGGGAGAACAGTACGACCAGTTGGCTCAACTGAGCGGCCGGATCAGGGAGCGGATCCGTGCTGTCCCCGGTCTGGTGGATCTGAAGGACAATTACGACGTCGGCAAACCGGAGATTCAGGTTGTGGTCGATCGTGAGAAGGCGGGACTTTTGTGGACCAATACCGGCCAGATCGGCGGAACGGTCAGGAGCGCGGTGAGCGGCACCGAAGCGTCTAAATACCGCGTGGGCGAGAACGAATACAAAATTACCGCGCGGCTGCGGGAAGACCAGCGCACCTCGATCGCCGATCTCGAAAATATTCATGTAACCTTCATGAATCAACAGGGCACGCTTCTCTCCATCCCGCTCACCTCGGTTGCGGAGATCGAGCGTACTGCGAGTATCACCGACATCAGGCGGAAGGATATGAAACGTGTCATCACCATCATGGGCAACGTCGAGGGAAGGCTGCCGCAGGAAGTTCTGAAAGACGTGCGTGCCGAACTCGCCTCCTTTGAAATGCCCGCCGGCTATACGATCGCATTTACGGGAGAAGACCAGGAACAGAAAGAGGCGGAAGCATTTCTCGGCAGAGCGTTCCTGATCACGATTCTGCTTGTCTTTCTGATACTCGTCTCCGAGTTTAATTCGGTCAAGGTGCCGTTCGTGATCATGCTTTCGGTATTATTGTCATTGATCGGCGTGCTGATCGGATTGATGGTGACGCGAATGCCGTTCAGCGTCGTGATGACCGGCGTGGGCGTCATCGCGCTCGCCGGCATCGTGGTGAAGAATGCCATCGTGCTGCTCGATTTTGCAAAACAGAAACGCGCCCAGGGCATGTCGCTCGACGAATCGCTGCTCGAGGCGGGCAGGACCCGTCTTCGTCCGGTGATGCTGACGGCGGTCACGACGGTCCTCGGCATACTGCCGCTCGCGACCGGCTTCGATTTCAACTGGCGGGAACTGCACTTCATCGTGGGCGCGGAGAGCGCCGCGTTCTGGGGACCGTTGGGAGTCGCGGTCATATTCGGACTCTCGATATCCTCGTTCCTGACGCTGGTCATCGTCCCGACCTTCTATTCGCTGCTCGAGGAATGGGGAGAGAAGATCAAAGCGTACATCCAAAGGGTATTCAGGACAGAACCGGAAGTTTCGGAGGAAGTGTCTTGAACACGATTTTTATGATTGCAGGATTGACACGATTTTTTTAATGAGGTTATTTGGATTGTCTTGAACAGGATTTTGATGATTGCAGGATTGACACGATTTTTTTAATGAGGTTATTTGGATTGTCTTGAAC
>CAZBUK010000082.1:5164-5416 GCA_964495085.1 uncultured Ignavibacteriales bacterium | reverse complement strand
AGGATTTTTATGATTGCAGGTTATTAGGGATGTCTTGAACAGGATTTTTATGATTAGAGGATGGACACGATTATTTTAATGTAAGTCCGAATCACATTTCTGACTACTGATTTCTGACTTCTAATCTTTGACGTCTGACCTCCGACATCTGACCTCTGACGTCCGACCTCTGACGTCTGACCTCTGACGTCCGACCTCTGACATCCGACAACCTGAGGAGTACAGCACCCCATGGATCCTAAATCGCAATTC
>CAZBUK010000082.1:0-5064 GCA_964495085.1 uncultured Ignavibacteriales bacterium | reverse complement strand
CTGACATCCGACAACCTGAGGAGTACAGCACCCCATGGATCCTAAATCGCAATTCATCGATACCTGGCTGATTCATAACAGAATCAACCTCTTCCTGCTCGATTCGATCGGTACGGAGCAGCTCGACGCTGTCTCGTCGTCGAAGGGACGCACGGTGGGAGAACAGCTCGCGCATATGCATAATGTCCGGTTGCTGTGGCTTAAATCAATGTCGCCCGATCTGCTCGAAGGCATTGCCGATGTGCCTAGGGAGGGCGGAAAGGACAAAAATCTGTTCGCATCGGCGTTCGAGAAATCGGGAGCGGCCGTAGCCGCATTGATCGACGCATCTTACGAAACGGGCGTTGTTCCGCGATTCAAACCGCACCTGTTCGCATTCATCGGCTACCTTATCTCCCATGAATCGCACCACCGGGGCCAGATCATGCTCGCACTCAAACAGTCCGGCTTTACGGTCGATAGACGAGTGCAATACGGACTATGGCAGTGGGGCGAACGGTAGTCCATCCCGTCTATCGCTCATCGACGCAACGCGTAATCACTCTGCAATCCAAATTACCGAAATAATCTTCCGACCTCTAACCGCTGACCTCTGGTCTCTGACATCTGATCTCCGGCCTCCGACCTCCACCCATCCCCGGTAGTATGATTACCTAATGACGGATCTTTGACATTCCTTTGACAACCCGCCGCCGATCGTCACGTATCTTTCGTCCAGATAAGCTCGCTCACCATATCTATGGAGGAAGATAATCATGATCGACAACGTGCGACGATACCTCATGCCGCTGTTGCTGGCTTCAGCGGTCGCTCTCAAGGCTCTGCCGGGAGATTCCGCTACGCTGGTCTTCCTCCCGAACGAGGAATTGCGATACAGCGTCAAATGGAAATTCATCCGGCTCGGCACCATCACCATTAAACGCATCGACGACGGAGCCGACGACCGCGCCTTCAGAGTCTCGATGCTCGTCGAATCGAACCCCTCCATCCCCTTCGTCGATATCCGGGAATACAACGAATCGCTTATCGACGCGGCGACGTTCAAAACCATCGAATTCAAAGGCGATTACAGGAATAAAAAAACGAGAACGAAGATCAGGCACGTGTACGACGAACCGGACCGGACGATCTACCACTATGAATGGGACGGGACGTCAGGTATATGCACGGTCGCCGATACCGTCCGGAACGCTCCCCCATTCGTCAACGGACCGTCCCTCTTCGCCTATACACGCATCCGATCCTTCTCGTCGGGCTTACTCGACGTTCCGACCTTTGTCAACGGATCGGTGCGGAACACCCGGTTAGATTTCTTGCATGGCACCGAGGAGATCAAAATCGGAGTCTGGCCGTACCCCGTCCGCGTCCGGAAGTATCATGGCAAAGCCGATTGGGAAGGAGGAACATCGCAGGGACTCTCAGGCGATTTCACCGGCTGGATTAGCGCCGATTTTGCCGCAGTGCCGATACGCGCGGAGATGAAGGTGGTGATAGGATCCGTGAGGATCGAGCTCGAATCCTGGCAGCGACCCGACTGGACGCCCCTGACCTCGCAACGCGTATCGAGATAATTCAAATGTTCACTCACCCAAACATGATCCGATGCTCAAATCCGGGGCAACACGGCGCCGGCTGATATGGAGAAGCTCATGAAACCGAACGGACAAATACGACAAGCGGAATCGCAGGCGGTTGAAAAACGTATACAGACTGGAATCTCGGAAATCGTAGACGAACGGGAGCTCCGGCTCCGGGTATCAGATATGGCGCTCATTTCTTTTCTGCTCTGCCTCATCCTCCTGCACTGTTTAAACCCCAACAATGCGCCTGACCCGGTCGGCCGAATCGGTTCCGTTGTTTTACTCTTCGTAGCAGCGGTTATCCTGTTATATTTCACGGGTTTTGCCCGACCGAAGTATAGAACCACCGCCCGCATCATCGTCTACATGACCGTCATGTCGATGGTCTACAAGACAATGGGGGGTTCGATACACCTCATCACCGATACGTGGTACGACGGCGTCATCATCGGTTTCGAACACCGGATTTTCGCAGCTCATCCGACGCAGTGGCTGTACGAACGGTCATCCGTAGTGCTCACGGAACTGATGATGTTCGGCTACGTGATATATATTGCGCTTATACCCGCCGCGGCGCTTTTAGCGTACCGGCACGGAGGCCGGGAAGGAGTGGAACGATTCCTGGACGATTGGATTCTCACCAACGTCGTTTGTTACGCCGGCTACATGCTCCTGCCGGTCGCCGGTCCTTCCAGAATGCTCGAAGGGTTCGACCTGGTTTCCTTCCAGGGATACATATTCACGGATATCACCGAATATATGAGAAGCGGGGTCCATTTGTACGGCGGGGCGTTTCCGAGCGCGCACTGTGCGCTTGCGACCGTGGTTCTGGTAACGCTTGCCCGTTGCTCTAAAAAGTTTCTCTATCCCGCCGTCCCGCTCGTTCTGCTTATCTACGCTTCCACGGTCTACGGCTGGTTTCATTATGTGGCCGACGTTGCCGCGGGCATCTTGCTCGCAATAGGAGTCATGTATCTTAATGCGCGCATTGTTTCCGGTCGAAATCATTACGAAGGAGATCGTAACTATGTCCGATGAATCGTTGACAAGAGGAATTAAAGCCGCCTGTATGTCGGTCATTGCCGTTTGCTTCATTCTGACGATCATCTTCCGTGCGAACGTTGATGAATGGCAGATCGTCGCTCTCAAGACTGCAGCCGCGGGACTCAGTCTTATGGCGACGTTCGCGAGCATCGGAGCCGTCGCCAACGGGAAAATCCGGTTGCTCGTTATAGCGGGAGCGGTATTCTATTATTTCGAATTTTTCTTTCAGATATCCGGAGAGCTCCAGAACACGCTCGTCGAGGGATGGAAAGACGATATAGTGATCGGACTCGAGCACGCGCTGATCGGCACGGAGGTTTCGCTCTATCTGCAAAAGTTCGTCTCTCCTCCGCTCACCGAGCTGATGATGTTTGCGTACGTCGCTTACGTGCCGCTCCTCCCTGCCGCGGCGCTGCTGTGTTTTCTGAAAAGCGGAACCCGTGGAGCGCTGGAATATCTGTTCGCGCTCTGCCTCGCGTACGGGGCTTGCTATATGGGCTTCATCCTGTTTCCGGTCGCAAGCCAGATGTACTACAATCCCGACCTCTATACCGTTCAGCTTGAAGGAGGCCTGTTCACCGGATTGAGCGATTGGATACGCGCAAATGCGCATTACCCCGGGGGGAGTCTGCCGAGTCCGCACTGCGCAGCCGCCACGGTGATAATCGGCATGCTTTATAAACATGCCAGATCGTGGTTATATCTGCTTCTCCCCACGCTTCTGTTGATCTACCCATCGACGGTTTACGGGAGGTTTCATTACACCCTGGACGTGGTCGCCGGTATCGTACTCGGGTTAGCGACGCTGAAATTTTACCCGAACGTTCTGACCATGATCGACTTTGTGGGGGGACGCCGCGCACAACGCACACGGAGGTCCCCATGGTTTGAAATCACGAACAAGGAAAGGATACGAACGTGAATATACTCGTAACCGGTGCCACTGGATTTATCGGCGGCAGATTGGCGGAGTCGCTCCTGGAGCAAGGTCACCATGTAGCCGCGCTCTGCAGGCCGTTCTCGGACGCAACTTCGCTGCAGGCGCATGGGATCGAGATACGAACCGGCGACATTTTGAATTCAGAATCGCTGGTCCATGCGTGCGAAGGGATCGACCGGATATTCCATCTGGCCGCGTATGCGAGGAACTGGGCCCGCTATCCGGAGCGGTACATGAGAATTAATGCCGGAGGCCTGCGGAATATGCTGACCGCGGCTCTTGAGTCGGGCGTCGGCCGGGTGGTGATTGCTTCTTCGGAGGTCACCATGGGTCCGTCGAACGGGATTCCGGTAACGGAAGTTCCGAAACCGAACGTCAGAATTTATAACGAATACCAGCGCTCGAAGATAGTCTCGGAATCCGTAGTGGAAGAATTCCTCCCGCACGGCCTCGAGATCGTGACGGTCAACCCGACGCGGCTGTTCGGGCCGGGATCGATGACGGAGGGAAATTCTGTGACGAAAATGATTCAGCTCTACCTCGCGGGAAAGTGGCGTTTGATTCCCGGCGACGGCGAAGCGATCGGGAGTTATGCTTTCATCCGCGATGTGGTCTCCGGCTTCATTGCCGCCATGCAGCGCGGCCGGAGCGGCGAGAGATACATACTCGGCGGGGAAAATATTTCGTACAACGAATTCTTCCGGTCTCTCTCAGAACTGTCGGGGAAAAACTATACGATGTTCCGCGTGCCCCCTCCGGTCGCGACGGGCTTCTCCCGGATCGAGGAACTGCGGGCAAGGCTGTTCGGCGGTTACCCCCTGATAACTCCGGGATGGGTGCGGATGTTTCTCGATGACTGGGCAACTTCCAGCGAAAAGGCGGATAAGGAATTAGGGTACACAATCACCCCTTTCACAGTCGCTCTTCGGGAAACAGTCGGGTGGCTGCGGGGTATTTAACAACGGCTAATCGTTATGCATATAACCGCATATGTAAACATCAAAGGTATGATCACGAGAGCCGATCTGAAGCCGACGCTCATTCTCCTCTCGGCAGCGTTCATACCGACCGTCCACCGGCATTTCGGCTCGATGGAATATTTCAGACAGTTGTACGGCTCGTCTACCGGTTTTGAACAATCGGCGTTCATGTTTTCGACTGCCTTTGTGTTGCTGGGAACTCATACCGCTGGCGATCATCGTCTTCCTGTTTCGGGAACGAATCCGTGAGTACGGCATCGCCGTTGGGGACTGGAAATTCGGATTGACCGCGACGCTAGTCCTCTTTCCGGTCATAGCAGTGGCGATGCTGTATCCCGCTTCTCACACGACGGAGATGATCGAATATTATCCGCTCGATCCCGCCGCCGGCGATTCCCCCGTCGCATTTCTCACCTTTCAATTGATCAGGGGGTTATTTTTCTACACCGCGTGGGAATTCTTCTTTCGCGGATTCCTGCTCTTTGGATTGCGTGAGAGAGTCGGTACATGGATAACAATC
>CAZBUK010000081.1:0-16749 GCA_964495085.1 uncultured Ignavibacteriales bacterium | reverse complement strand
GATAGCATCGTTCCAGAGTCCCAACGTTGAAAGATACAAACCCTTTGTATTATACACTAATTCGAGGCCCGGATCTATTTCGATAGCACGGTTAAAGTGTCTTTCGGCTGTCGGCCAATCCCATCTATAAAATAAATAATATATACCGAGTCCTACATGTCCGCCGATAACCCTCTCATCAAGCTCAATCGCTTTTTCCATATTAACTCTTGCCAGGGGGAAATAATCTTTCGGATTGGAGAAGAACACAGCCATAAAGAAATATACACCGGCTTTCCAGCGATAGGCCTCCGCGTAATTCGGATCGATTTCAATGGCTTGGTCCAAATAGCTTAAAGCTCTCATCAACGTCTCGGGAGTTCGTCGATTCCAGAAATACCTTCCCTTTAATACGGCTTCATATGCATCGGGATGTACTTCCCGAGCTTCGATAAAACGAGCTTTGTTCTGCGGTGTAAGTTTAATTTTAATCTCACCCGTGATTGCTGCGGCAATTTCACCATGTAATCTAACAATATCGCTGAGGTCCCGCGTATAGCTGCTTGCCCATACAGATTTATTCGAGCGCATGTCAATCAAATGTGCGGTAATCCGTACCTGGTTTTCGGAACGCAGCACCGACCCTTCAATTATTGCATCCACATTCAGTTCGCGTGCGATTTGCGATAGCGGTTTGTTTACTTCTTTGTATTGCATTATTGATGTTCGGGAAATTACACGCAATGCATTTAGTTGGGCGAGATCCGTTATAAGCGCTTCGGTAATTCCGTCGGAAAAGTATTCCTGTTCCGGATCACCAGAGAGATTGGTAAGCGGCAGTACCGCAATCGACCTGATATCTGTTGCCGGGGTTCTCAGGAACAATAAAAACAAAGCAATGAAAATCGCAATGAGTACGGCAGCGGCTATTCCCGCTTTGAAATACAATGGCCCGACCTTTCTACGAATTTTCGAGGTGGCTGTACGTATTTTTGAATCGGGAGATTCCATTTCTTTTCTGACGGAGATCAGATCGACTTTTAATTCATCGATACTTTGATACCGGTATTTGGAAACTTTCTGCAGCGCTTTCTTAACTATACGCTCAAGCTCCGGCGGTACATCGGAGCGTACGCTCGTTAATGGTTCCGGTTCTTCTCTGAGAATTGTATAAATTATTGTATCCGAATAATCGCTTTGAAACGGTAACCGCCCGCTAATCATCTCATACATTATCACTCCCAGCGACCATACATCGGTTCTCTTGTCGAGTATTTCTCCCCGCGTCTGTTCGGGAGACATATAATGCACTGTTCCGAGCGTCGATCCGGTTTTTGTTAACCGCGAGGTGCCGGTTTTCCACGCTAAACCGAAATCGATGATCTTCACCTGTCCTTTAGGCGTAATTACAACATTGCTCCCCTTTAAATCTCGGTGAATAATATCTTTTTCATGAGCGGCGATTAATCCATCAGCTATTTGAATTGATATATCTATCACCTCGTCGATCTTCAACGTTCCTTGTTGAATCTTTTTATCCAACTGAGTACCTTCGTATGCGGGCATAACGATAACAAGATCCCCACCGGATGTTTCTATGACTTCATATATGGTACAGATGTTAGGGTGATCGAGGGAGGAAGCAGCACGGGCTTCGCGGATGAAACGCTCCTTTTCGGTATCGATGGAAGCCAGTTGAAGCGGAAGGAACTTCAATGCAACGGAACGGTCGAGCTTGGTGTCGTAAGCCTTATAGACAACACCCATGCCACCTTCGCCGAGTTTTTCGATGATTTTATAATGTAATACCGTTTCACCGACCACAATAAATTCCTCTCAGCAGCCTATAGATAGGATTCTATATGAATCTTTTCCAGGAAAATTGCACCTACTTAATTATATGGTCATTTACAACTTCATAACTAAGATTCAATTATTAAAAAATGCGAGAGCGCCGGGCGGATCACCATGCTCGCATTGATGCATATTCCATGTACTTCAATCTGCTTTGGGGGGAATTTAAGCACTCAACTTACTAAATAATGGAAAAAACTGGGAATGTCAACTGTTTTCCCGATATCTGTGGTTGAATAGGTCCCTTGTGACCTGCTTTTTATACGCTTTTTGGAGGACCAACTATCCATACTAAGCTGAGATGTATGTGGTTTATGCGGTTATTCCAATTTCATACCAATCCGGCGACACTTCGCAAGAAGATTTCGCTGATGCCAAACCTGAAACTTTACTTACATCAAATCGGTTTATAAGCAATCGATATAAAAACTAATCTTCAATAATGTTATGATTCTTATTACAGGCGCCAACGGTCATTTAGGATCCGGGATTATCGATTTTCTGTTAAAGAGGGGGTATGCCGAAAAGATCGCAGGACTGGTCAGAAGCGAAGAGAAAGGCAAAGAGCTCGAATCCAAAGGCGTTGAACCCAGAATCGGCGATTACTCCGACTATGATTCCATGCAGAGGGCTGTGCGGGGGATCGATATATTATTGCTTATCTCGTCGAGCACGATCGTCGATCGGGTCCGACAGCATAAGCATGCCCTGAACACTGCACAAGCGGCCGGCGTCAAGCATGTTTTCTATACGAGCATGGTACAGGCAGACAGGCTGTTAAGTCCGCTCACTCACGACCACAACGAAACCGAAAAACACATAAAGACATTAGGCATCGCGTACACAATATACCGGCACACGTTCTATCTTGATTTTTTCCCTCTGTATCTGGGGAATGCCCTGGAATCCGGCGAATGGAATTTCCCGAGCGGTGGAAGGAAGATCAATTTCGCGCTTCGATCGGAAATGGCCGAAGCGCTGGCGAACGGTTTATCGGATACCGGTGAACATAGGAATAAGGTGTATGAAATAACCTCATCGGAATCGTATACCTTGCCGGAATATGCGGAGATGTTGAGCGAAGCCGTTGGGAAGAAAATTTCCTGCAACGATATCCCGGTGGGTGTATTTAAAGAGCGACTGGTCCGGGCGGGACTCCCCGAAGCGATAGTAGCGCTGAGCGTCCTGACCGCCGAAACGTTCGTGAACGGCGCTCTGGATATTGTATCGGGCGACCTGGAAAATCTGTTGGGACGCAAACCCGCTGACATAAAGTCGTTTCTTAAAGGGGAGGAGTTCTCCTCCTATCTTGCACGCAAGGATGCAGAAAGATACTAGATCTAAAATTCTCCCGCAGAGATCCGTTGCATACGCGAGAATCGTTCGCTATTGAGAGTTTCAACAACCTCTTTACACTCCTGTGATCTTTCTGCGACCCGGCAGCCCTGCGCGGACTTCTCCGATTATTGAAGTCGCAATATGACGGTATGATCATGGTACGATAGTTGTTGTCATGGACTGACCTCATTGACTTTTTTCCCGGATTTGCGTATCTAACGCAGCATAGAGAGTGCTGCCTCCACCACACCAGGAGTGAATTCATGACTATCCAGATCCGCCGCCCAGGATTACCCTTGTCTCATGGACGTTCCAGAAGAATATATTTTATCCTCCCGGTTATCTGTATCATTCTTCAAGCATGCATCTTTTTCAAACTGCAAGCCCAGGTTACCCGCTATGTCGGCATCGGGGGAAACGATCATGGGGGAGCCAACTCGTGCGCCGATCCGAACGATGTTTGCCGGTCAATCGCTCAGGCTGTCAGCGCGGCATCTGCCGGCGATGTAATCATGGTGGGACATGGAATTTATACTGAATCGATATCTATCGGCAAATCACTTACACTGATCGGGAGCGGACAGGGTATTACAATAATTCAATCGCATATGGAACCCTGGACTGCCTCGGAACGTGTCGTCACGATAATGGACGCGCCAACGGTAAATATATCCGGTGTTACGATCCGTCACGGTAAACCTATCGAATCTGGAGGGGGAATTCGCATTTCAGGAGGCGGTAATCTCTCTCTTTCCAATGTGACGATCAGCGAAAATCAAACTTCTTTTGACGGAGGAGGATTAAGCTCCCTGGGCGCTTCTCTTACTCTTACTGACGTTCGTTTCATCGGCAACCGGTCCACCTTTATCGCGGGCGGCATATCGATAGGCGGAGGCAGCGCCGTACTGAAAAATGTTTCCCTTCTCGGAAACAGCGCTACAGGCGCATCCGGCAGTTTATATACCTCCAATAATGCTCCGGTCCTGATCAATGTGGTGATCAGCGGCAATATAGCCGCAGGCGATGGCGGAGGAATGTATTTATTTCAAAGCTCACCGGTATTGATAAACACAACGATAACCGGTAACTCGGCGGGCGGCTCCGGCGGAGGAATATTTGCTACCAGCTCCAGCACGCCCACGTTAATAAATACAATAATCTGGAATAATTTAGCGGGCGAAGGTAGTTCCGTGTATACGGATAACTCGACTCCGCATATAATGCATAGTCTTGTCTCCGGTTCAGGAGGCAGCGGCGACGGGTGGAATGATGAGATAGGCGAGGATGGCGGCGGGAACATCGACGAAGATCCGCTCTTCGTCAGCGCACCCGATCCCGGCGACGCTCCCACCATTGCCGGCGACCTGCAGCTACTGACGGGATCGCCTGCGATCGATGCGGGCACTTCTCTCCCCTATCAACAGGGAGCTCAGGCAGAGGGGATAACCCTGGATATTGCCGGCAACTCGAGAAGTAGCGGGGTCGCGGTTGATATCGGTGCGTATGAATTTCAGCATTCGCAGACCCGAATCGATCCCCTCCTGCCGGATCAGATCCCTCATACTGTTACGATGTACCAGAACTACCCCAACCCGTTCAATCCGTCAACCGTCATCAGATTTTTTCTGCCCGAAAATGCCGACGTTAAGCTGACGGTATTCGATCGGCTCGGTAGACAGGTCGCCGTACTCGTGAACGGCCGCCGGCAATCGGGAGTACATGAGGCCGTGTTCAATGCGGGTGATCTCGCAGGCGGCGTCTATCTCTATCGTCTTCGGATCAAATCATCGACGGAATCTGGAGGCGATGCGGTTATCCGCTCCGGTAAGATGTCGCTGATCAAGTAGCTGTTCCTCCGGGTCCATATCGGTAAGAATAAACTCCACACCTTTTAACTACTTTGTTGCCCCTTTGCGTCTTAGCGCCTCTGCGTGAGCTCCGTATTCTTCAAGCGGTACGCTAGATCCGGAAAAATCCGCTCTCCGATAACCCGGCGACAATCTCCTCGACTCTCATCGCCAGCTCATCCCGGCGTTAGAACAATTCGTACAGCAACTTGCCGTCGGCCGAATGCTTTGGATTAAAATTACCTGAATTCATGTATTCGATAATGGATGCATACAATTGATTTGCTTCCGGTCTATCCCGGATATCTTGCAATCTCGACATACATATCAGCAGTTTCCCTTTTCCGACGGAGAACTCGAATATCAATCCCAGCTTATTGTTTCGCTCGAGATTATCGATGACCTGCACGATCGGCCTGTAATCATGCGGAGTAGCGTTCAGCATCAGGGGCCGGCTCGCTTTCACGATCGAGAACCATTGCCAGTTGGTATGAAATTCGGTTGGGAAACTGTTGAAGACAGGATGCGTTGCATCGGTCAGAATACCCAATGTACCGGGCGAAACCGGTTTATCCGCACGTTCGCTGATACCCTTGAACATGCCGTAATTCCAGAAATCCGGCGGAAATAAGCCGCCTACGCTCTTCTCCATCACCGATTCGGCCGTTGGAAAGAGCAATACCTTATTACCGCTCTCCAGTCCGGCGATCAATTCATCGTCGATCTCCTCTGCGATTATGATCTCCCCGGGATCGATATCCGGATCGGACGTGGAATATATCCAGATCGGATAGGTATTTGAATAATTCTGAAATCTCAGATTGACCGTTAATTTCTCCGCCTTTTCGACGATGCCAAGAGTCGATGAAACCGCGCCTATCTCCCGGAGTCCCCCTTGTAAAATTTCTGCAGCCGGAAATATTCCCGACGCGATGATCGTACCTCGCGAGTCAACGATTTCCCATTCGACGTCGCCGGTAACGGTTCTATCGGAATAGTTCGCCACTTTAAGGTTTGCCTCGAAATATTCATCTGCCTGCCAGCAATATTTCGGGAACTCGAGAAGTAAAACTACATCGTTGCATGACCGGAGCCATGATTCGCGCGTTATCACCTCCTTGCTGTCCATAAACGCATCGAGTATTCCGACGAGCGCAGTTCCCTGGCCCGGAAAGTCCTGCAGGTCGAGCAACTGAAACCCGGCAAGATGCTCCGTCCGCAATGCAGCCTCCATTTCAGCTTTGTAGCACAGAGCGGACCATGCTCCGGATGCTTTTTGAAAATCCGGATTTTGATCGAGCATATCGGCATCTTTCAGCCGCCCGCGAAATATTTCCAGATTCCACGCTTTCACAACGCCCGTGTATTTTTCTATTTCCCGATAATCCGGATAGATCTGATACTGGCCGATCTCATGGCTTACCAATGGCATCTGTATCTGCGCGACGGGATAATCAAAATTTATCATCGTTGAAGGAGTATGCGTATTCAATATCCCGCCCTCCCTCGAATCGACAAAGGCATGGGTCAATCGGGTATGTGTCAGCGTCGTATCGCGCTCATACGGCGTTCGGGCGGCGATGTGGAAGTCGGAACTCTCTCCCGGACCGACATAGCCGATGTTATTATTCGCGCCCAAAGTATACAGCATCCGGTTATCGTATGCTTTCAGCTCTCCGATAATTCGTTCCACCCGTTCATGTCCGCTCCAGATCTCATTGCCGGCGCCGAACAGGACAAATGAGGGATGATTGGCGTAGTTCCTGAGCATCGCCAATCCTTCGTCTCTTAATCTTGCGGCAACGGTATCGGATTCGAGTCCGCCCCAGAACGGCAACTCGGGCTGCAGGAAAATGCCCGTTTGGTCGGCGGCTTCAAAGGCCGCTCTCGGCGGAGAGTAACTGTGAAACCGGTAGTGATTTATGCCGTACGATTTCGCGATCTCAAAAATTCGCTTCCACCCTTCGACGTGCATCGGGGGATGCCCGGTCAACGGAAAAACGCACGCATCGTGCTTCCCGCGGAGAAACGTTGTCCGGCCGTTGATGGTAAATTGTTTTCCGTTCGCGGCAAATTTCCTCATCCCGAAAGTAACCCGTTTGCGATCCGTCGCCGTACCGTTGCGTATTGTCGCGATCAATTGATAGAGAGGTTGCCGGTAATCGTCCCACAGCAGCATAGCATCGCCGAGCGCGTATTCTATCCGAATGAGAGAATCGGAGGAGAGAGTCTCCCGCAGAGGTTTCAGTTGTGTTTCCCGGCCGTTCCTGAAACGAGTCACGCTCAACTCAACATCGATGGTCGGCAGACTCAAGCCGTTCTCGATCGATAATTCGACCAGGATACTTTTATTTTCGATGTCGGGTAACACCTGCAGATCCGAGATATACGTTCTGGGCATCGCCTCCAGAAAGAGCTCGCCGATTATGCCGTTCCAGTTGGTCTGCGTTTCATCGGCGTAAATATGTACGTTGCCGTAGGGTGTGAGCGTCAGATCGTTATCGATGCGAATCGAGATCGTGTGTTCGCCGGGTACTGCATAATCCGAGACATCGTATTCCTGCGGCGATTGGAGGAGATGAGACTCCCCGATATAATGTTCATTGAACCATACTTTCGACGGCTTTGTGCGTTCCAGTACGAGCACAACTCGTTTATCCCGAAATTCCTCGGGAATAACAACTCTCTTCCGATACCAGGCGGGACCTTCATACGTATACACCCGATTCAGATGAAGCGTGGTCGTGTCTGCATTCAGAAAACCTTTTTGGTTTGAATCGGTCGTTCCCGGTAGATCGACAAGGTCATGTAAATCGACTGCATACCATTTCTCCCTGATTCCCGCATTTTCCGTATCGAGTGAAAACTGCCACTCGCCTGACAGGTCGATCCTCGGCCTTAAGCGCTCGGTTTGATTCTGGCATGCAGAAAAGATAAACAAAAAGGTAATGAGGATATATATATATTTTCCGGGAGATTGGCGATTCATGATATGCTATCTGTTGGAAGTAAGTTATCGATGAATAAAAGGGAACCGGGCCGCGGATTCGGTAAAGGGGGGAACATATCGGGTACGTCGCCTTCTTGAGATTTTCACGATACAGCAGGATTAATTTCAGGTGTCGGAATATTCATATTATTACGGAGAAACTCAAGGCTTGACCTTTATATCTCCATTTCTTAATATTTCACTTTCCTACTCCTCCGACCGGACACGAAGACCGGAAACCGAATCGGCAATCGGTAGGAACGATCCGGTACAATAAAGAAGCCGTACTTCCTATCTACTCGTAATATGGGATGAGAGTCCGTTTGTCATCGATAATATCGCATTCTACATATAAACACTCAAACTGAACCGGACGGAGCCTGCAATGAGTTTACTTCATGATCGCGTTGCGCCGCTCATTACCACTATCGTGGTGCCTTTGACGGTCGCAATTACCGGCGTCCTCGCCTGGAACCTGAACCGGTCGGTCTCGACCATGGACCGGGAAATTAAAACGCGCGAGCAGATTCATCTAGAAACTACTTCCGACCGCGATTTCCAGTTCAAAATATATGAAGCCGTAACGAACTCGCTCGAAACGACCGACGTCCGGAAACAGCGGGTGGCAAAAGCCCTTATATTCGCAATGCTGGCGGATGACGATCCGCTTCGTGCGGGATTACTGGAGGTGCTGAGCGCCGAGGGAAGCGAGGAAATCCGGACCGAGGCTGCCGCTGCGCTCTCTGAATTAGGACGGTTCACCGCGGACCAGGCGGAAATCCAGCACCAGGCTATCGTGACCGGTACCGATTGGCAATCATATAATTACGATATCTTCTGGTGTACTGCAAACGGGGACGATAACCGGGAAACGGCAAACAGAGTTCTTGAAAGCTTCAGGCAGGCAAATGTGAAGGGTCGACTACGACTTCGCGAGCTTCCCGCTTCCATCAACGCATCGCCGGGATACAGAATATCCGGTCTGATGATACGCCGCGAATCCGGTGAAGAGGCGGCGGCTTCCGATGCGAAACAAATTGCGGATACCGTAATAGGCGGACGCGGAAACGGATTTGTGCAATCGCTCTCGCGCCAACGAACGCCGAATTATATCAGCTTATTCGTCTGCAGATAAATCGCCGGAACCGCGACGAACCCTCCACTTCGAAGTGCGCCGAAGGCTTTCGCATACATGCATCGGAACACCCATATCAATGAATATAGATTCGATTATTCATATAACCCGGGAAGTTATCCCCATGCACCCGCAACCCCTTATCTGTGTATCCGATGTTGAAGCGAGCAGCCGTTGGTATCAGCATTTGCTCGGATGCCGTAGTGCGCACGGCGGGCCGGATTACGAGCGTCTCGTCGCATCCGGCAGACTCATACTGCAGCTCCATCGCTGGGAGACCGAACACCACCACGGCCGCATCGGCGACCCGACAGACCTGCCGCCGGGGAACGGCCTGCTCCTCTGGTTCGAAGTCGACGACATCGATGCGGCGATCGAGAGGGCCGAATCTCTCGGCGCGGAAGTCATCCTGCCGCGCCATCGCAATCCAAAGGACGGCGACGGCGGACCGAATCACTGGGAGATCTGGCTACGCGATCCCGACGGTTACAAGGTCGTCCTCGCAAGTCCGGACGGCACGGCCGGCGGCAACTGGCGTCCGTGACTCTTCACCTCTCGGGAATCTTCTCAGTCAGCACCGCAACCTGGAATTCAACCCGCTGCATTTCGCGCACTATGGAATTTCTGACTATCTGCAGCCAGAGCCAGAGCTTCATGAAAGAGATAAACAACATCGCGATGAACATCACGGCGCCGTAGCGGAACAACTCGGCCGTCCCTTCGACCGTAAAAAAACGGTAGCCGCTATAGAACGCGATGGCGACGAAAACAACGATGAACACGGATTGGACCGCCGCGATCCATCCCTGCTTTCCCCGATAAACGCCGAACCACGATTCGAAGACACCCTCCTCGTCGAACTGTTTGTAAAATTCCGCTTCTTCCTTGCTCAGCGATTCCCTGATTAATTTGTCGATCTCTTCTTTTTTCATGTCAATCCTCCGATTGTGTATCGATTAATTTCCTCAGATTTTCACGCGCATAAAACAGACGCGATTTGACCGTCCCGGACGATATCCGTAGTACCCCCGCGATCTCCCGCAAGCTCAGATTTTCGAGGTAAAACATCTCGAGAACGATACGCTGCGTCGGCGGCAGTTGCCGGATTCCATCCCGTACCATCTCAACCCTCTCTCCTGTTTCGTCGACCGAATCGCTCGTGCTGCCGGACTCACTCTGATGCCGCAACTCGTCCGCACGTTTACGGGATCGCTGCTGCGATCGTATCCAGTCGATAGCTTTCCGCCGGGCTATAGACGCCGCCCAGGCGTGAAAACCGATCCTGAGGTCAAGATCGGGGAGGCGTTTAATAATGGCATACCAGCACTCCTGGGCAATGTCTTCCGCCGGTCCGTTATCGCGGATCTGATAACCGATCATCCGGACAAGTTTCGGGTGAAACCTCCTGATCAACCGGGTTAACGCCTCAGTATCGCCGCTGCGGAAGCGCTGTACGAGCAATTCATCCGGAGTATGTCGGTATTCCTTATCGGTCATCTGTATATAAAGTCGTTTGAAGATTAAAAAGGTTCAGAGTTTTCGGGATTACATCATGTACGGCAAGATACTGACGAATTTTTCCATAATCATCTCTTTATTGTAGCCGGATAAGATACCCCGCCCGAATCACACGTAATTCCTTGACATTATATCGGTCATTATATACTTTGATTAGCTGATTATCACGAGAAAAAATATATGAAGCAATACTACGGGTTCGCTCGACCGCGGATGATGCGGTTCGATCTCAACCGGATCGCTGCATTGCCGGTGTTAGTCCTTTTCATCTTCGTGCTTATCTTTTCTGCGTGTGATGGATCGCGGCAGGCAAATATGTCCGGGACCGGCACGGCATGGGTCGGAACCTGGAGCACCGCCTTGCAGCTCGTCGAACCTCAGAATTTGCCTCCGGAACCGGGACTGGCCTTCAATACCCTCCGCCAGGTGGTCAGGGTTTCGATCGGTGGGAACCGTCTCAGGGTACGTCTCTCCAACGAGTTCGGCAGCGGTCCGATAACGTTGAACGCAGTCCATCTCGCCGTCTCGGCCGGCGGCAGCGCGATCGATCCGGACACCGATGTAGGAATGCGATTCGGGGGTGAGCCGGCGGTGCATATCGATCCGGGCGCCGTGGTTGTATCCGATCCGTTCCCCTTCATGCTGCCGCCGGGAACGGACCTGGCGATCACTATTTATTTCGGAGAAACATCACCCGATGTCACGGGGCATCCGGGTTCGCGAACGACCTCATACCTGCAATCCGGTAATGCCATCTTAGCAACCGAGCTTCCCGGCGCGGTACTTGCGGATCGCTGGTATATTATCGCCGGAATCGATGTGGAAGCTCCTGATACCGCCCTTGCAGTCGTCACCCTGGGCAATTCAATCACGGATGGACGCGGCTCGGGTACAAACATGCAGAACCGCTGGCCCGACGTATTGGCGCACCGCTTCCGCTCGCATGAAGGGACGAGCCACATAGCCGTTCTGAACAAAGGTATCGGCGGGAATTGCGTGCTGCGAGATTGTCTCGGTCCCGCCGCGTTGAGCCGGTTCGAGCGCGACGTGCTCGAGGAAAACGGCGTGCGCTTCCTCATTATTCTGCATGGGATTAACGACATCGGGCAGGCGCGCGGAGACGAGGCAGCAGCCGTTGCGCAGAACCTCATCGCCGCATATGAGGAGATGATAGACCGTGCCCACGCCCGCGGCATTCGCGTCTTCGGAGCGACGCTCCTCCCCTTCGGGGGATCCTTTTATGACAGCGTCGAGCGTGAAGAGGCGCGGAAGGCTGTTAACGATTGGATTCGTACGAGCGGTCAGTTCGACGCGGTGATCGATCTCGACGCCGCCCTGCGCGATCCGGAAAATCCCTCATACCTCCTCTCCGTAGCCGATACCGGCGACCATCTCCATCCCAACGAGACCGGATACCGTATGATCGCGGAGGCGATTGACGCGGCGCTGTTTAAATAAGGATATCACTCACATCTATCCAAAATAAAATATAAAGAATTTTGAATGATTCAGGTCCACCATACCGAAATCGATGCATGAAAGGACGTAATTCATATCAGAAAATTATGAGGGACGAAGGACCAGAATATTTTTACACTGGAGATTAACAGCATGCATATACGATACATTGGAATGGTAACAGCTCTGTGTATTGCGGGACTTGTGTGCGTGACAGTGTTTCCTGCAGCAGGTAAGGAACCATCGATGGAATTGCTTGAGGTGCGGAAGATCTGGGATCAAGCGCCGCACAACGCCTTTACCGATCTTATTCGATTCGACGGTCAATGGTATTGCGCTTTTCGAGAGGCCTCCAGCCACATGTCCGGCGACGGCAGATTGCGCGTCATCAGATCGGTGGATGGTGAAGAGTGGATATCGGCTGCTCTCATGGAGTGGGACGCCGGCGATGTGCGGGATGCAAAACTTTCCATAACCGCCGACGGCCGGCTCATGCTGAATGGAGCGGTTCGTTATCTCGAGCCGGTAGACGGGAACAGACATCAATCCGTTACCTGGCTATCGCCCGACGGCTTAAACTGGAGCGAACCCTTTGCATGCCCGAGCGGCCTGGGCACCTGGCGCTGGAGCGTCACATGGCACAAGGGAACCGCTTATAGTTTCGGGTACAGCGGTAAGGACGAACACGGATGCCTCTACCGATCAGAAGACGGCCAGACCTGGGAAGTAGTGCAGGCGGACGTTTATCCCGATGCCGAGACATACGGGAATGAGACCTCACTCGTTTTTCTGAACGATGACACAGCATATTGTCTCCTTCGACGCGACAAGGGGAGCTGCAGTGCGTTGCTTGGTTCTTCCCGTCCCCCCTACACCGAATGGAAGTGGGGCGATCTCGGGATACGCGTTGGGGGACCGAAGATGATCCCATTCGGCGAGGAGCGGTTCCTGGCGGCGGTACGTCTTTACGATGAAAATCAGCGCACCTCTCTGTGCTGGATCAACCCGCAGAAAATCGAACTGACCGAAGCCCTCGAGCTTCCCTCCGGGGGCGATACGAGCTACGCCGGTCTCGTCATGCACGATGAGTTGTTGTGGATCAGTTACTACTCCTCGCATGAAGGCAAGGCCGCAATTTATCTGGCAAAGGTCAAGATAGGAGAGTAGCTATGGAGTAAAAGCACGACATAGGCGTGCAATATTGGTAGCAAGCACATGACAACCAAAGATTGTATCGCCTCAGCGATGAGTTATGTCCTTGGTCGACAGTAAAAAATTCTGAATAACCTGGATACAGACAATCCCTTCTATTTCCTCCCCAACGCATACTCTATCCCGCCCCAGACATGCCGGAGGAACAGCTCTTCCGAATACGACTCGATCGTATGACCGAGGGCCGTATAGAATGCCCGGCCGCCGTCATATTCGTGGTACCACGCAAGGGGGTGATACCCGGGATGGTCGCTTCCCTCGTAACTGTCGGTATCGATGGTGATGAGAACATTGACATCTTCGTTCATATCCCGGAAATTATACCACTCGTCCGCTCGTTCCCATTCCGCCGGTATTTTCTCCGTGGCGGGATGCGATGGATCCACAACGTGCAGAACGGCGTTGCGAACGTTTGGATTACCCGGATGATTATCGAAAGCTGCGCCGACGAGTCCGGTATACCATTGCCACTTGAGTTCGGTATCCGCGGCGCAGTGTACGCCCACAAATCCTCTCCCGCTCCGAATATACCGCTGAAAAGCAGCACGTTGTTCGTCGGTGAAGAATATACCCGAGGTATTTAAAAAGACCACTGCATCGTAACGGGCGAGATTTTCATCCGTAAAGAGGGCGGCATCTTCGGATGTATCGACGATCACCCCGTGCGTATTACCGAGTACACGTAATGCTTCAACTCCGGGTTCAATAGAATCGTGGCGCCATCCCTCGGTTTTTGAGAAAACAAGTATGCGGGGTGAAATTCTTTCCTCCATATATGCAGTTATCGGAAACAGCGCGAGTAGTATAATTCCCGCCGTGAAGGCAATGTACATGATGTTTCCTCCGGTTATTTTCTGGGGTTCTTAATGATGCGTCGCCAATTGTGAGGATAGTCTCCTTAATGATTGCATCAAGCCGCGATCGGATGGGTTCAGGACCCAACAGGAATCCGTTGCAGATCCTCCTATAAGCTCTCCCCACAGTGTCGATAAGGATTTACCCGGCGACGGTACGTCGGAATTGCTCATGGATTGTTCCTCCTTTTGCTTAAGTATTTCAAGTGTTGTCTGTATTCTCTTTTCTGCGCTTACCGGAACCAAAAACATAAACATATGAATATCTCATAAGGTTCATATGAAGGAGACAAGTCTCAGTTGTAATCGGTCTTGATATTATAACTATGAGCACGTATCTTGATCAAGCGCTTTATGAGTACAACAATCATCTTTACTGCGCAACAATTCATCAAAATTTATTTCGGATTTCCGAATTCGTGCTTATAATTTTCAATCGATTAACGGATCAATATTTAATCTTATCCATGCTGATGAAACCCCTAATCAGGAGATACAACATGCGTAACATATCGTCGATTATTCTTCATTTGGTGATTGCCGCCGTCGCACTCCTGCCTGTCTGCGGACAGGACTTGCCGCACGCCGAGCCTGAGGCAGTCGGGATGTCCGGCGAAAGACTCTCCCGCATCGACGGAGTAATGCAGGAATTTATCGACTCTTCCCGGACGGCGGGAATTTCCGTTCTCATACTTCGGGAAGGGCATATTGTGAAGGCTGCAACATACGGCTGGGTGGATCGCGAGGCGCGGCAGCCGCTCGGGCCGGATGCGCTGTTCCGCATCGCTTCACAGACAAAGGCCATAACGAGCCTTGCTGTCATGATACTCGTCGAGGAGGGAAAGCTCCGCCTCATGGATCCGGTGCATCGCTGGGTGCCGAGCTTTGCCCGTGCCGCCGTCCTCGACCCCGATGGAGTCGGGGAGGAACAACCCGTCAAACGACCCATCAATATTCGCGATCTCCTCACGCACTCCGCGGGTATACCCTACGGTACTCAGGCCGGGATTCGCGACAGGTACGAGGCAGCGGGTTTAGGACCCGCCGCCGGACACGGATGGTACTTCGCGGATAAGGAGGAGCCTGTCTGCGCAGCGATTGATAGATTGGGCGAACTCCCGATGCTCGCGCACCCCGGTGAGCGGTTTGTTTACGGATATGCCACGGACGTCCTGGGATGTGTGGTGGAACGTGTATCGGGCCGGACGCTGGACGAGTTCTTTCGCGAGCGCATCTTCCTTCCTCTCCGTATGCATGATACCTTTTTCTTTGTGCCGCACTCCGAGCGTTCCCGTCTGACTGTTGTCTATGCCGCAACCCCCGATGGTCTCGAGCGCGCCCCCGAGGGTCCGACCGGACAGGGAGCGTACGTAGACGGTCCCCGTGTCTGCTACTCGGGAGGCGCCGGTCTCGTCTCCACGGTTACCGATTATGCCCGATTCCTGCAGATGTTGCTGAACGGCGGCGAGCTCGACGGCGTGCGAATAGTATCTCCGCAGACCGTCGCCCTCATGACAACCGATCACCTGGGTTCCGCGTATTATCAACCAGGCCGGGGTTTCGGGCTCGGCTTTGAGATTCTCATCGATCCGGGCATTGCCGCCCAACACGGATCCCCGGGATCATACAGAGGGGGCGGCGCTTATGCAACGGCTTCCTGGATCGATCCGGCGGAGAAACTCATCGGAATAATAATGACGCAAACACTGCCGAGCGGAGGGCTCGACGTGGGAGACCGGTTTCGAACTATGATGTATTCTGCAATTGTGGAATCTTTTCAGCGACGGTAGCCATAGTTCGATTATTTGGTCGAATAGAACTCAAACCGTGATAATCTGTGAGTGATCACATAATAATTGGATTCCATCACAATATACGAGCGTATTATCACATTTCTGTGTATTTCCAATCCCGTATATTTATCTTGAAAAACATTTTTCAATTGAACAGGGAATCTATCTTCTCCCGCCGTAGGCGACAAACGTGTTGACGGAATAATAAGCGCCGGTCTGTGTTTAACGGACCGGCAGATTTTATGTCAGATATGCAACGCACTGATGATGGGTCGAGGAATCACGGGAAGTTCCAATGGATGTCCACAGAACAGCGAAAGAATTCTGTCACCCCTAACGGGGTTTATTGCGAGGAGAGGATTTCACTTATCTACCATACTTCCACCCCTACGGGGTTGGATCAGGTTTTTGTATCTGCCCGTTACCATAGTTCCACCCCTACGGGGTTTGGTATCAGCAGCCGTTCTGAATGCTATTATCAACATAGGAGCTATTTAGGGGTGGCAGAGCGTCTACGATTCATAATATAGCTGATAGTAAAATGCATCACGGAAGTAACCCCGTAGGGGTGGCATTATGGTAGAAGCCTTCGATCCGCGCTCAACATAAAACCCCGTAGGGGTGACAGTATGGTAGCACAACGAAAGCACCACCCCGCATCAACCCCGTAGGAAAGTATGGTAGCACAACGAAAGCATCACCCCGCATCAACCCCGTAGGGGTGGAAGTATGGTAGCACAACGAAAGCGCCACACCGCATCAACCCCGCAGG
>CAZBUK010000080.1:0-17014 GCA_964495085.1 uncultured Ignavibacteriales bacterium | reverse complement strand
GGGGAGCCATGAGAATTATAATTTTCTAGTGATCTCATTACCCTCATAGATTAAATCGTTTTTATGTATAACTCGGGGATAATCTCGACTGTCTTAAAGGTATCCGTTTACGAGGCTGTACAAAAGGGACCGAATGTTTTTTTATAAGCCCCCGCATGAGCGGGGGCTTGTAGCCGTACGATAGCGTGACGGTTCACCGTCACGCGGTTGAGAAATTACCGTTATAAATTGCAATTCTTTCCCTTACACACGAGACCGTAAACGGTCTCGTTATGGTAAAACTACAAGCCCGGTTGGGGGGGGTGAGGCTATATAAAAAATCGCAGCCTCTGGGTAAACAATGACGCGATAATAATATTCCAGACACCAAACCTAAGTGATTTAAGATTATTTGTAGTATTAAATGCTCGATTATAAAAAGAACAGGTCACAAGAGCGACTATTCATTTGTCCTGAACATAGAAAAACATCCTGCATTTATACAAACACGTAGGGGCGTTTCACCGAAACGCCCCTTGCTCCGGGGAAATCGGTTCCGTCCACTCACCTATATTCGATAATCCCATTGAAATCACTCGCTCTTTCTCGCAGCCTCACCCCCAACCCCCTCTCCGCCAAAAAGCGGAGAGGGGGCGAAGGGGGTGAGGCTATATAAAAAATCACAGCCCCTGGATAAACAATGACGCGTTAATAATATTCCAGACACCAAACCTAAGTGATTTAAGATCAGCTGTAATATTAAATGCTCGATCATAAAAGGAACAGATCACAAGAGCGACTATTCATTTGTCCTGAACACAGAAAAAACATCCTGCATATATACAAACACGTAGGGGCGTTTTACCGATTCACCCCTTTTTACAAGACAAGCGCTACCGATCCCTCCGCTTCAGCCTCAATTATTTCTTCTTGTATCCTGCACACCGCTGAACTGATTTACTCCATCAACGCAGTCTCGGTCGGCGGGTTTGCATACCGTGCAGCCAAGTCCGGCTTGTTCCACGTCTCATACAACGACGCAAGAGACTTCCTGGCGGCATCAACATTTACGTTCTTCTCGAGAAATGTCGCATATGCTTCAAGCATCAGAGGCTCCGCTTCATCATATCGACCGAGATCGTAGAGACATGTACCTAATCCTAATTTCAACCGCGCGGTACTCGGATGGTCCTTCGGCAGCTTCTCAAGAAGGAGATCGAGTGCGCCCTCATATATTTCCATCGCTTCTGTGATCGATCCCTGTTGCCTCAGCTTGGATGCCAGGTTGCCGGAGACGATACCAACCGCCGGATGGGCCGGTCCAACCGCCGCTTTAACGGTTGTAATTGCTTTCCGGTTCAGGGAGATAGCCTCGTCGGTCTGGCCGGTTTTACTCATCAGGTCGGCAAGGTTGTTTAATGCGTTCGCGACTGCCATGCTGTTCTCTCCATACACTTTCATACGGAGCCTGAGCGATTCACGGTAATACACTTCGGCCTGTGCATAATTCCCCCGATCCGCTAAAATGGAAGCCAGATTGTTCAGACTGGAGAGAACCAGGGGGTGCACTTCACCGTACATGGTACGCCGCATCGCGAGTGCGCGGTGCATAAGCGTCTCCGCCTCTTCAAGATTTCCGCGATCGATCAGTAACAGGCCCAGATTATTAGCGAGGAGCGCCACAAGAGGATGTTCCTCTCCGAGAACCTGCTCGGAGACCGCAATCGCTTTCCGGTACTGGATTTCCGCTTCATCGAGATCTCCTTTCCGCTGCAGGATGGTAGCCAGATTGGAGGTCGCCAGGGCTGTTTTCTGGTGGGATTCTCCATACAGCCGGCTGATTATGTCAAGAGCCTCGCGATAGAGCGCTTCAGCTTCGTCATACTCTCCTTTATTGTGAACCACATTAGCCAGAGCGGTAAGACCGCCGGCTACGTCGTCGTGCGATCTCCCCAGATGCGATATCCTGATCGCCAATGCCTCCCGAATAAACCTCTCCGCACTATTGTAATCGCCCATTACATCCAGAAGAATACCCACGTCGTTCATGCTCTCGGCTACATCGGGATGATCGTTACCGAAGAGATGCATGCGCATAGCGAGCGCCTCCTCAAGCAAGGCTTGAGCTTGCTCATGGAGGCCGAGATTCTGGTGAACGTTTCCCAAAACATTCAGCATTTTTGCCTTTATCGCCGGTTGCGCGGAGAGCTCGTTTCGAACTCTTTCCGTGCTCCGCGTAACAAAATCCCTCAACCTCAACGTATCGGCTCTTTCCCCCCGGAAAGCGGGATCTGCTGCGGATAAGAGGTTCCCGAGAAACTCAGCGACTTCCTGTGCTTTATCTCGCTCGGTTCTCGCGGTGTCCCGCTCCCGCGCTGTCTCCGATTGCTGGATCCATGAAAAAATGATGAAGATGAACGTCAGGACAAACAAACCGATTCCCGATGCGACTGCCACTCTGTTCCGGCTGACGAATTTCCTCAATCGATACACCGGCGTCGGGGGACGCGCTGATATGGGGTGCCTGCTCAGATGGCGTTCGATATCCTGTAGCAGTTGTTCGGCCGAATGGTACCGTTGTCTCGATTCGGGATGGAGCGCCGTCATGACGATCGCTTCGAGATCGTTTTTTATCCGGCGATGCAATCCATGCTTTGTCGCCCGTCGTACGGTAAAAATATCGTCCGCCTCTGTTTTGGCGATACGCGTAGCGGGCGACTCGACCAATCGGGATGTACCCGGAATTCCGAACCTATTGTTCCCGGCGGCATCACGGTACGGATGGGTTCCCGTAAGAAGCTCGTAGAGAATAATACCGAGCGAATAGACATCGGAAGCCGTTGTGATTCGCTCGCCCGCGAATTGTTCGGGAGATGCATATTGCGGAGTGACGTGCCGCGCCCATGGGCGCGTATACGCCCGGTCCCCGTCTGCAGGATCCTGAAGCAATTTTGCGATGCCGAAATCGAGCAGGCGAACCTCACCCTCATTGGTCACCAGGATATTCGACGGTTTGAGATCGCGGTGGACGATGAGATGATGATGTGCAAACTGCACGCCTTTGCAGACGGAGATAAAGAGTTGTAATCGCTCATCGATGGTGAGTGTGCGCTTATCGCAATAACTGAGGAACGGCTCGCCGTCGACGTATTCCATAACGAGATACGGTCTGCCGTCGCCGGTCACCCCGCCGTCGTACAACCGGGCGATATTAGGATGTTCGAGCGACGCAAGAATCTGACGTTCGGAGCGGAAGCGCTGCAGGATCTCGTCGGTATCCATGCCGCGTTTGACAAGCTTGAGCGCCATGCGTTTGCGATACTGATCGTCTGCCCGTTCGACGAGATATACGACTCCCATTCCCCCTCGTCCGAGCTCCTGTACTATTCTGTACGGTCCGATATTTTCGGCGGTTTCCGGTTCGGCAGGTATCTCTTCCGGTAATTCATGGGATAGGTGAAGCATGCCGTCAATGAGCGTCGACGAGCCGCTGTCGGCGCGGAGGAGATCGATAATCTCGGCCTCCAATTGGGCGTCGCCCCGGCACTCATTTTTAATGAAAGAGAGACGTTCCTCACCGGAAAGCTCGGAAGCTTTGTTAAAGATCTCCTTTACTTTGTTCCAGCGATCGGTATCCATTGGTGTGCGGAGGGATCTGAATGCCGTTTATGTACCCTGAGATTCCAGTTCTCTGATCAACCACGCGCGGGCTAACCGCGAATCGCGTTTCACGGTTTCCGTACTGACGCCAAAACTCTCGGCGGTCTCCTTAACGCTCATACCGGCGAAGAACCGGCATTCGACGATCTTGGCCTGGCGCTCGTCGATTTGTTCCAGCTTTGTCAACGCCTGATCGAGTGACAGGATCTCGTTGGATAATTCATCGGTCATCGGAAACAGCTCTTCGTCGAACCTGAGGTTCGGCACGCCGCCGCCCCTTTTCTCGGTCTTTTTAAAGCGGGCCTGTTTAATAAGGACCTGCCGCATTGCGCGTGCGGCGATGCGAAAGAAGTGGTTTTTATTCTCCCAATTCCGGTTTCCGTCGGGGATCAGCTTGAAGTACGCTTCATGTACCAGCGCGGTGGTATTGTAGGTATCCCCCGAATTGGAAAATCTGACGTTGCTGGCAATACGACGAAGCTCGTTGTACACACTCTCGTACAATCGGTTAAATGCTTCGTTATTACCGGTTTTTACGGCATGCAGGAGCGATGTGACGGTCTCATTCATACTTTCCCCCGGGTAACTCTGGCATCTTTTTTCTCATGCGCGTTACCCCTTCCGGGGGTCGATGGGTTATATATACATGTTCCGGCATGGGAGATTTTATAAAATAAAAAGGTTTATTGCAAGCGCCTGATAGCACGGTGAAAAACGCGTTATTAACTGCGAATTCCATGTATGACTATTTTTAGAAATTTCAAAGAAATGATTAAAGGTATGAATTCCCGGCGTAATAAACTCGTATTAACCCACGCTTTACTCATAACGTCTCAACATGTCACTACAGATGCACAACTCCCGGGATGAAGAATCTCGTGCACCACGATGGGACATTTTATCACATGTTCTCCCAAAGGGAAGGAGACTGGAATATCTGCATCTGAGATGAAAGAACATAAGGAGAGGTTGCAGTAATATTAATTTTTTTAGTGAAATAAATTTAAAGGGAGCTCGCATGATAAAATTGTCTCTTGTTCTAAAATATTGGGCAGTAGCACTTTGCATACTGTTTCAAGGCGTCGCCCAGGAGGACTCCGGGTGGACAACCTACACGGCGGGTAACACTGTTACCGCTCTTTACACCGTCTTTAACACGGTCTGGATCGGTACCTCCGTAGGCCTTGTGCAGCTGAACTGGCAGACCGGCGAAACAAAATTCTATACCGATGCGGATGGCCTGCCGGATAATTGGATTGAAGCGTTGACCGTAGATGCCGCTGCAAACCTATGGGTCGGAACAAGAAACGGATTGGCAAAATTTGACGGATTGAACTGGACGGTATACACGGAATCCAACTCTGACCTTCCCGGAAATTTTATCAGGGATATAGCAATCGATGGAAACGGTGTGGTTTGGATCGCAACCTATATCAGGGGCTTGGCACGTTTTAATGGATTCAGCTGGACCGTATATAACGTGTCCAACTCGGACCTCCCGTCCAATACCCTTATGTCCCTCTCTATCGATTCAAACGGGAACAAGTGGATCGGCACTTTAAGCAGCGGGTTGGTGAAATTTGACGGTACTACCTGGACAAACTATACTACGTCGAACTCCGGCTTGCCTCACAATTATATCTCGGATATTGCACTCGATACGGAGGGGAATACATGGCTTGCTACCATGGGCGGCGGCGTCGTGAAATTCGACGGCTCTTCCTGGACGGTCTATAATACAGCCAACTCGGGATTGCCTCATAATAACGTCTACACGATTTTCCGAGAAGGCACTAATATACATTGGATCGGGACGTCTAACGGATTGGCAAGATTTAACGGTACGACATGGAACATTTACACGGTATCCAATTCGGGTCTGACAGATAACATCATAACCAATCTGGCAATTTCGAGCAACGGCAATAAATGGATTGGTACCTCATCGGGTGGATTATTTGAATTCAACAATTTCCAATGGACGGAGCGGAACACCTCCAGTTCGGGATTGCCGGACAATATTGTGTATGCAATCACATCAGACCGGAATGGAAAGAAATGGATCGGTACAAACCGGGGGTTGACATCGTTCGACGGCGAAACATGGAAAACTTATCTCACTACCAACTCAGGCCTGCCGGACAATCAAGTGAGCGCGGTGGTTGTCGACGGCAATGATATACCCTGGATCGGAACGAATAGCGGACTCGCCAAGTTCGACGGCGTCAATTGGATCATTTACAACACTCAGACTTCCGGCTTACCGGAAAACCGCATACAATCTCTTGCGATAGATAGCATCGGCAACCTTTGGATTGGTATGCTCAATCGGGGAGTGGTAAAGTTTGACGGACTGAATTGGGAAACGCATCACTTTACCGATAGATCATTTATAACCGTAAATAGCATAGCGGTCGATAGCAGCGGCAATATCTGGGCGGGAACCAGCAATGACGGAGTGGGCAAATTCGACGGTACAGACTGGGAAGTGTATAATACCGCCAATTCGCCTCTGCCGGACAACTGGATTCAAGCCATCACCGTTGATTTACAGGGCGATACATGGTTTGCGGGTTTTTTCGGCGGGGTCGCTCATTTACGCGATACCGTGTGGACTGTCTATACACAATCTAATTCTCAGCTCCCCGGATTCTCCACGTATTCGCTCGCCGTCGATGCAATCGGTAGCATCTGGATCGGTTGCAGCGGCAGTAACAATCTTGCGAAATTCGACGGGTCAGACTGGACGATATTTGGCAAGGAAAATTCCGGTCTTCCCGATGGATCGATATATTCACTCTATCCGGATTCCGAGGGCAGCTTGTGGATCGGGGTTGTCCATAAGGGATTAACTGTATATCGCGGAGCGTTCACCCCCGTCTATGCGCCGCAATTGGTCCATCCCGCGGACAGGGTGAGTAACATCGAGCTCCCCGTAACGCTCGAATGGGATCCGGTAGCAGGCGCCCAGTCCTATCGTGTACAGATTACGCTCGGAGGAGCATCGTTCGATGAGGCGGTTATCGATATTGATGAATTACAGGAAACTATATACATAGTCCCTGATCTACAACCGGGTACGCTATACCGATGGAGAGTAATGGCTCGTAACGGCAGCATTGAAAGTGATTGGTCCGAGATCAGACGGTTTACCACAGCCCAGACAACCGGTCTCGCAATCCCGAACGGACTTCCAGCTGAATTTATACTTGCCCAGAACTATCCGAATCCTTTCAACCCAGCGACAACAATAAGATTCGGAATTCCGGTCGATTCGCATGTATCTCTGGAGGTATATGACATACTCGGCCAGCGTGTAACCGTCCTCGCCGACGAATATCTCCCGGCGGGCTACCACGAAAAACATTTCGACGCGGGAAACCTGTCAAGCGGCATATATTTCTACCGCATCATAACGGGCGATTTTACCGCTGTCAGGAACCTGATGCTCGTGCGATAACATCTCATGAACCGGTAATCGACAGGGGCGTGTTACTGAAACACCCATCTGAAGGTAACTTACTCTATAAAAATTCCCGGGAGGAAAAATGAAATCTCTCTTACCTTTCATACTATGCCTTGTATGCGTGCTCATCGCCCCGACCGACGGCGAGGCGCAATACAAACTGGTGTACGGGGCGTTCGGCAGCGGTGGTGGTATGTCGGGAGGAGGGGACATGTCGCTTCATGGTATCTTCGGGCAGACATTCGCCGGAACGACTCAGAACGATGCATTTATGGTGAGCGCGGGATTCTGGTATGCGGTTCGATCATCCCTCACAACGAGCGTCGAACGTTTCGACGATACGCTGCCGCACGAGTTCCGGCTCGATCAGAATTATCCGAATCCGTTTAATCCCTCAACGACGATACGGTTTGCGTTGCCGAAACAGGAGCATGCTACGCTTATCGTGTACGATGTAATGGGAAGAAAAGTCGCTACCCTCGTCGACGAACAATTAGCTGCCGGAGAGTATTCAGCGGTCTTCGATGCCGGGGGCATCGCCAGCGGGATCTATCTGTACAGAATTCAGGCAGGTTCGCACGTAACGACCCGTCGTATGATAATGGTTAAATAAATATAATTGAAAGGGCACCGGTTATGCGGCGAATAATACTATGTGCAGTGCTGTTGTGTCTCGTGATCTCGCTGGGGAATCTCTATACTCAGATCCCGGACTATATGAGCTACCAGGGGATGCTCACCGGTTCGGAAGGAGAACCGGTCGCGGACGGGATGTATGACATGCACTTCAAGTTCTTCGGTGAATCGGACCCGTCGACTCCCCTGTGGGAAGAATCACAAACCGTTCCCGTGGTCGACGGGATATTCAACGTTATTTTCGGCATTGTGAATTCGCTGGAGCTTCCGTTCGACGAACAATACTATCTCGGCATAGCGATCGGCGAGGGGGCGGAAATGACCCCTCGAACCGCGCTCACCTCATCGGCGTACAGTTTCCGGGCGAAATCGATCGACGACGGACAGGTTGTAAAAAGCATAAATACCCTCAAAGATAGCGTACTGCTTGAAGCAGGCGAAAACATTTCGATCACCGAAGATGAAAACAAAATAATCATTTCGGCTTCGGGCGGGAATGGAAGCGGAAGCATAACACAAATCACCGCCGGTGAAGGATTAACGGGAGGAGGAACCGAAGGCAATGTTACACTTTCGGTACTCAACGGAGGCATTACAACCGGAAAGATTGCGGATGAGGCTGTTACGTCGTCAAAACTATCCGAGTCGTCAGTGGTTGGAGATAAAATAGCCGATAATCAGGTCGTCCGTTCAATAAACAGTCTCACGGATGACATATTTATTTCCGCCGAAGGGGGCGCAACGGTGACAACGCGCGGGGATACTCTTGTCGTCAATGCGGGAAGCGGCGGAGGGGAGAGCGGGGTACAGGGACTCCAAAATACGAATAGCTCATTGGATATAATCAATCCCTCCGGCCCGACCGTAACTATTAACGTAAAAAATGACGGAATAAGGACACAACATATCCTCAACGAAGCCGTTACAGGGGCGAAGATTTCATTGCCGCTTTCCCTTATAACAAATTCGACATCGGCTACGCTTGCGGATAGAGAAATAGGTGTATCCGGCGTAAGCAGAACAGCCGAAGGGAGCGGAGTATACGGACATGGTGCGGGAGATGGGTCGCTCAGTTCGGGTGTTTACGGCAAGAGCGAAAGCGGGAGAGGCGTGTATGGATTGTCCGATACCGGAATAGGATTGTTCGGACGCACCAACTCCGCATCCGGGTATGCAGGATATTTTGAGGGAGGACGAAATTACTTTGAAGGTAATATTGGCATTGGGATAACGGATCCAGTTGCCCGTCTCCATGTACACAACGGTAATATACGAATCACGAATAATTTCCCCGCACTAATTCTGGATGGTACGAATCTGAACAAGGTTATCTCTTTTCGGACGAACGACCAGGAACGAGGCGTTATTTTTTATAGTGACAATATAGGTCTGAAAGCATACGTTAACGATGATGCAAACAATAACACATGGGTGCTCGCGAACAACGGCCGCTTCGGTCTGGGCGTCAACAGTCCCTCCGAAAAGCTTGACGTTGCCGGAGCAGTGCGATTGGGTACAACGGGCAGTACAAATGCCGGCACCATCCGTTGGACGGGTACCGACTTCGAAGGCCGAAAAGGCAGCGAGTGGGTGTCGCTCACTGCACAAGGCGGGTCGGTATGGAATCAATCCGGTAATACTATTCATTATCTCGCCGGTAACGTGGGCATAGGAATCGATTCCCCTGCTTATTTGGCACATATCAGAGGTAGTACACCGTCAATTATGATCGAGAATACCAGTACGACGGCGGCTTTCCTCAGATTCCGCCGATCAAATGACGGGGCAAACGACCACTTTATCGCTTTGGGCAGCGCCGGTCAAATGGTGATGCGGGTCGGTGGTACCGATAGAATGACCCTCCTGAACGATGGCCGGGTTGGCATAGGTACGGGGACACCCGAAACGATGTTCCAGATCCGAAATTCCGAAAGTGAAATTGCTTATTCTCTCAAGGCTTCAAATTCATGGACAGCTCGCATACAACAGGATGCCTCGAGCAATCTGACGGTATGGAACGGCGGTCAGGAGCGGATGCGAATTCGTGCTAACGGAAATGTGGGGATCGGATCCGACGCGCCGGATTATATGCTCCATGTTCGGAGTTCGACGCCTTCGATAATGGTGGAGAATACGGGAACGAGCGCAGCCTTTCTCCGTTTCAGAAGAAGCGGCGATGGTGCGAATACTCACTATATTGCTCTGGGTAGTTCCGGGCAAATGATAATGCGCGTGGGAGGAACGGACAGGATAACGATTCAACAGGAAGGGAACGTCGGGATAGGAACCGGTTCCCCCTCCAACCGGCTTCAGGTCGCAGGTGACGTACAGGTCAGCGGTAAGCTCAAACGAACTTCGACGGGCGATAATGACATGGTTCCGATCTGTTACGGTCAGATCAGTTCCACCGGCAGCATCCTCAACGGGTCCGGAAACTTCTCGGTCAATAAAACGGGTCCGGGTACGTATCGGGTTACTATAAGCGGTGAAAGTTTCTCCTTTAGTAATTATACAGTTGTCGTGACAGCGACCGGATCGAATCCCGTCATTACTACATGGAGCAGTCTCGGCGGTAATTTAATGATCTATGCATATAATACATTGGGTTTTAATATCGATTCGAATCTATCATTCGTTGTGTACAAACCTTAGTCGTGAACGGGGTGCAGATGTGGCGATTAATAGAAATCGGTCTGCCGTGGTGCGCTCCCCGATTCGGAATTCTGGGTGTGGCTGCCCGCACTCCCGGGTCTTTTTGCCGGCATAGTTCTTTTCCTCTCCGCCGGTAATCCAAAGTTGTAAGGGGCGTTACCTTACTGATATGGACTTATCAGGCTCATTTTTATCCGCGCCACGTTTCTGCTCGATTTCGGCGGAATTGCCGGACCCTTCGGCCTTCTGCCGGCTCCCGCTGATTTGTAGTTGGCACTCGAATGCATATTCGAACTGCAAAAAGCATCGGGACGGACTCCTCTGCAGCTTCCGACCGATACCTGCCGATCCTGAACGATTACCGGTAAATATGCAACCATTCCCTTTCGGATTCTTATCTGAGAAGGTTGAAGATCATCCTCATTTGCCTGTGATATGCAACAGATCCGATCTCCAGCTCAATCCGGTTATACTTCCTGCTCGAAAATAATTACTCTACTGCCCGCTAATCGGAATAACTTGATATTCGGCGAGATTTACGGTATCTTATATGCCTATTAGTGCATATAAGCATATAGGTTTTCTATGGAAACGAACAAAAGTGCGGTACTCAAGGCAGTGGCGGACGATACCCGCTTGCGGGTGATCAATCTCCTGATATCATCCGGTGTGCCCTTGTGCGTCTGTGAAATCGTCGACGCACTCGGGCTTCCGCAATATCAGATTTCAAAACACCTTTCGATTCTCAAACAGGCGGGTCTCATTCGTGTTGAAAGAGACGGAACCTGGGCGTATCACGCTCCGGATGAGAAGGGGCCGTCAAATAAAATACTCTTCGCTTTTTTAAAACAGTACCTGGCAGCCGCTGTCTTCGAGGATGATCGACTGCGTTTGAAATTGCGGCTATCCCTTCGCGAGAATGGCCGGTGCGTCGTGGGATTCGTCAGTCAACCGGAACGTCGGGAAACACGGAGAAAAATGAAGAATCTGCCGACGCCGGGATAATGAACTATCCGGGAGGGCGAAATCTCGTGAAGGCCATCATGCCATCTCTGCTCGTCGAACCTGCAGCTTCTTTTTTTCCCTGCTTATATTGAAGGTAGCAATACCTTAGTCTATATATATCCTAATGAAACTTCAATTCAAACATGCACTCGTGGCATTGGATCAATCCGAAGCCGGCAAGATCATCGTAGAGTGTCTGCAGCATTTTCATAAATTCGGTACTGAAAAAATTACGCTCGTTACTTCTGTGTCGGTCCCGTATCCCGGCGGTCTGGCCGGGATAAGCGAAAAGCAAATTCGGGATACGATTGAATCCTATAAAACGATCGTCGAACGGCAGGGGTACAGCGTTGACGCAGACGTCCGCTTCAATATCAATTCCTATGCGCCCGGGGAGATAATCGATGCAGCGAGAGAGCATGTTGCCGATTTTCTCATCATCGGGAGCAGGGGACATAGCAAGGTGCACGACTTGCTTCTGGGAAGCACCGCCTCCGAAACGATGCAGCGCTCGTCTCTGCCCGTGTATATGATAAAAATAAACGCTACTCAGGAGAAGGAGCTGGAGAACCGAAAACTTTTCTGCGCGCGCGCGTGCCGGGATTCGCTGCAACATATCCTGTTTGCCACGGATTTCTCGGCGACGGCTGAGAGAGCGTTCGAAGCGCTGAAGCAGCTCACAGGTGAGCATACGCAGCGTATTACCCTGATGCATGTCCAGTCGATGGGCAGGATTGGTACGGACGATCCGCGGAAACTCGAGGGATACAACGCCGTGGATCTTGAGCGCCTCGAACAGAGGAAACGGATCCTTGCAACATATACCGATGCCCGGCTCGATAGCAAGGTCTGCTACGGCTCTACCGCATATGAGATTCTGCGCGAGGCGGATGTATCGAATGCAACGCTCATTCTTATGGGGAGCCAGGGACGCGGTTACGTGCGCGAGCTTTTTCTGGGCGGCGTGACCTATAAGGTTGCGCGTCAGAGCAAGGTTCCCGTCTTAACGATCTCGGCTCTGCGCGAATAGCATATCCTTCTCCGAATGTAATCCATCCATCCTACATACAGAATTTATGTAATTTGAAAGGAATTCCGGCAACGTGACCTCGGCAGTATCGGCAGCGATAATCTTTATCTGTACTCTGATCCTCGTGATCTGGCAGCCGCGCGGACTCTCGATCGGCTGGTCAGCTTCCATCGGCGCAGTCCTGGCTCTCCTTGTCGGCGTCGTCAGCCTGAACGATGTGGTTATCGTAACGGGTATCGTGTGGAATGCAACGCTGACTTTCGTGAGCATCATCATCATATCGCTCATCCTCGACGAAATCGGATTTTTCGAATGGGCGGCGCTTCATATGGCGCGCTTCGCGGACGGCAACGGCGTCCGGATGTTCGTATTTATTTCCGTGCTCGGTGCGATCGTGGCGGCCTTTTTTGCGAACGACGGCGCCGCACTTATCCTGACGCCGATCGTGCTTGCCATGGTCAGAGCGCTCCGGTTTAAGGAACGCATGATATTGCCGTTTATAATGGCGAGCGGCTTTATCGCCGACTCCACGTCGCTGCCGCTCGTCGTGAGCAACCTTGTTAACATCGTATCCGCCGATTTTTTCGGGATCGGATTCCTCGAATACGCCTCGCGTATGGTTGTTCCGGGCATATTCTCGCTGATCGGCAGTATCGCCGTTCTGTATCTCGTCTACCGGAAAAACATTCCGCAGACCTACTCGCTTGATAATCTGAAAGTTCCTGCGGATGCGATCCGGGACGCAAATATGTTCCGGTGGTCCTGGCTCATTCTCTCAGTGCTCCTCGCCGGCTACTTCGTCGTGGAATTGATTCACATGCCGGTATCGCTGGTCGCAGGTTCCATAGCGATTTTCTTTCTGCTGATGGGAGTGCGGAGTCCTACAGTCGATACCCGGAAGGTACTTAAAAACGCGCCATGGGCTATCGTCGTTTTCTCGATCGGAATGTACGTCGTTGTGTACGGATTGCAGAATGCGGGTCTTACCGGCTACCTGGCTACGGTTATTCAGTACGGAGCGGATAACGGTATGTTCATCGGGACCATGCTGATGGGATTCCTGGCGGCATTCCTCTCATCGGCGATGAACAACATGCCGACCGTCATGATCGATGCGCTCGCCATCCGGGCGACGGAGACAAGCGGCATCATGCGGGAAGCGCTCATTTATGCAAACGTGATCGGCTGCGATCTCGGTCCGAAAATTACGCCTATCGGATCGCTGGCGACATTGCTCTGGCTCCATGTCCTGGCATATAAGGGCGTGAAAATCACATGGGGGTACTATTTCAGGATAGGAATTGTGTTGACCATTCCGACTCTCTTCATCACCCTACTCGGTTTATATCTATGGCTTTCGCTTCTCGGAGGATAGGGATGGAATCGATCGTAGTTTGCATGGATGCTGGACAACTCGGTTTCCATGGGATGGGGTCTCATGCTCGTTCGGTAGAAACGAAGGAAAGTTATTTCATTTTATACGAGTACAAAAATGCGCATACTCATTCTCTGTACCGGAAACTCCTGCCGATCGCAGATGGCGGAGGGATATCTGAAACACTATAAGTCCGATTGGGAGGTATTTTCCGCCGGAACGGCTCCCGCGGAAAACGTACACCCCTTTGCGATTCAGGTGATGAAGGAGGACGGGATCGATATCTCACGAGGGAGGCCGAAACATGTCGATCGGTTCATATCGGAACCGTTCGATTATGTCATTACGGTCTGCGATCATGCAAAAGAGACATGTCCGGTATTTGTCGGCAATGTGAAGGAACAGATTCATATGGGTTTCGAAGATCCTGCCGGGGCACGAGGCACCGGGGAGGAGATCCTGGGGGTATTCAGAAAGGTGCGAGACCTGATAAAAACCGGATTCGGGACATTTATTGAAACAGTAAGCTGATATATTTCGGCAGCCTTTTTCTTATGGTTACTTTTCTTTTTCCAATGCAATATTCCACTATGTTCACTTCGTCAATAATTATTTTGGACACCAATGATCGAATAACTAAACTGATCTGAAACTATGAAGATAGCTCTTTTCAGTGACATACATTCCAATCTTCCCGCCCTCGAGGCATTCTTCGAAGACATCGAGAGAAAAAAACCTGACGCAATCTACTGCCTCGGCGATTTCGTCGGCTATAATATCTGGCCGAACGAGGTGGTCAACGAGATCAGGAAGCGAGGCATTCCTGCTATAGCCGGAAACTATGATTACGGTATCGGCAGAAACTCGGACGATTGCGGGTGCGCTTACAAGACCGACGAGGAAAAGGCGATGGGCGCCCGGTCGATAGCGTATACCAACGATCGGATCGGCGCGGAAGAGAGAGCATACTTACGAACACTCCCCGCGCATATACGGCTGGAATACCGGCTTGAAGGAGATCCGTTATTCCTGCTGCTGGTTCATGGAAGTCCGAGAAAAATAAACGAATACCTGTTCGAAGACCGCGACGAGAAAAGTATGCTGAGGATCATGGAAGGCGCGCAGGCGGATGTCATGTTCTTCGGACACACGCACAAATCCTACCATAGAATATTCAAGGATGAATCCGCCGGCGGGACAGCGTTCAGACATGCGGTCAACATCGGGTCGATCGGAAAACCGAAGGACGGCGACCCGAGGGCGTGCTATGTTATGATAACGCTCGACGGAAACACCAGTACATTCGATCGGGATAGTATGAAGGTAGAATTCGTTCGGGTAGAATACGATGTGGAAAAGGCGGCAAAAGCCGTGGAAGATAGCGTCCTGCCGGACGGATATGCAGACATGCTGAGAAAAGCCTACTGAGTGCAGCAGAGAGATTATTAACTTTGTTGGGATATTTTCTTCCCGGTTCGATTCCCTGCAATTTCCCGCCGGACCGCCGGCGCCACGACCGTACCGAGAAGCTCGATAGCCCGAAGCACTTTTTTATGCGGTAATGTGCCCACGGTTATCTGCAGCAGAAAACGGTCATGCTGAAAGAGTTCGTACTGAAACAGGATCTTATCGATTATCTGCTGCGGACTCCCGATAAAATTCGCTCCCCGCAACGAACAGGAAAGATCGAACTGTTCCCGCGTCATGGGAGGCCATCCGCGTTCTCTCCCGATCCGGTCCATCAGGATCTTGTATGCCGGATATGCAGTATCGGCGGCATCCTGCGGGGTATCGGCAATTAATCCATGTGAATTGATACTCAGTTGTGTTTTCGCGGATTCATTCCTCGCTGCTGCATCGCGGTATTCGCGCACCAGCGGAGCGAAACGTTCCGGAAGGCCGCCGATGATGCCCAATGCCATCGGCAAACCGAGTCTGCCCGCACGCACGGCTGAGCCGGGCGTACCTCCGACCGCCACCCATACGGGTAACGGATTCTGCAGCGGCCGGGGATAGACTCCAAGGTCGTTCAGCGGCGGGCGGTGACTCCCCGACCAGGTAATGCGCTCTGCTTCGCGAAGCCTGAGCAGCAAATCCAGCTTTTCCTCAAAGAGCTCCTCATAATCCTGAAGGTCGTATCCGAACAGCGGATACGACTCGATGAAGGAGCCGCGGCCTACCATTATTTCCGCCCGGCCTTGAGAGAGCAGATCAAGCGTCGCAAATTGCTGAAAGACTCGGACCGGATCGTCCGAGCTGAGAACGTTCACCGCGCTGGTCAGCCGGATATGTTTCGTGCGTGCTGCGCCGGCGGCGAGTACGACCGCCGGGGCTGATGCAATATAATCCGGACGGTGATGTTCTCCCACACCGTATACATTCAGACCCGCCTGATCGGCTAGTTCGATCTCCTCCATGAGCCGGTTCATTCGCTCGGCGGGATCGATCAACCTGCCGGTTTCCGGATCGACGGAACGTTCCACAAATGAGAATACACCGAATTCCATATGTATTTATCCCGGATTCCCTGATAGATTTTTATCGTTATTTTATTGACTTCCCGCGCGTGATCCCATATTCTCTTTGCAGTTCATCCGATCGAATCAATAAATTTAGTGTCTGCAGATAAACGCTGTACTTTTATTAGATAGTTCCATAGTATTTTTTTCATGCATTAATGCGAACAATACCGATCGTTAGATTAGTTCTCGCTGAAAAAGTTGAATCTTGATTACGCGGAAAATGACATGAATACATTACGACACGAATTCTCTACCGCAGCAGAGAAACTATGGGTAGTGATTCTTGCCCATTAAATTAAATGCAACCGGGTCTTAAATGTATTTTATATGCGAGCAGGAACATTGCGCCTCTCTGAGGCGCTACGGTGTTTGGGCTTTTTATGCTTGCTACCAATATCGCACGCCTCCGGCGTGCTTTTATGTCTACGAGAATCTCTGCCCGTTCCGGGAATTGGTATCTGTTCATCCTACAATGTTCTCTCCGTTGAATTTCAGAATGTATAATTCTGATTCCAATTCACGCCTACGACGTGCTTTTATGTCTACGAGAATCTCTGCCCGTTCCGGGAGTTGATATCGGGTAATCCTACAATGTTCTCTCCGCTGAATTTCAGACCGTATAATTCTGATTTCAATTCACGCCGTAGGCGTGAAATGTTGGTAGCAGATCAACATCTATTAATCGAGGC
>CAZBUK010000079.1:0-17254 GCA_964495085.1 uncultured Ignavibacteriales bacterium | reverse complement strand
GAATAAATTTTCCGCACGCGTTTTCATAGTCGGTGACAAATCGTTCGAGCTTGCCGATCGCGACAGGTTCCCGTTTTTTCCCGAGCAAACAGAGAATTTCGCACTGGCTCTCCTGCGGACAGACACGACCGCAAATCGCCGGAAGCGAGTTCGCCTCTCTGATCATGCGAAGCGCACCCTCGAAATCCTTCTGGTAGATGAGCTTTATGAATCCCGGGATATCGATGCCCACCGGGCAACCCTCGATGCAAACCGGGTTCTTGCATTCGAGACACCGTTTGGCTTCTTCGACCGCAAGCTCTTCGTTAAATCCCAGCGAGACTTCGGAAAAATTGGCAACGCGCAGATCCGGTTCCTGTTCGATCGGGATGTGACGCGGTATCTTCATCCGCTCGGAGGTTTTCAGCGGATTTACTTTCCCGGTATCGTGTGCGTTATCGCTCTTCATAACCTTCGGTCGCCTTACAATCGTGTGCGTGTTTGTCGAGTAATTCCATGGAGAGTCGCTCAAGATCGGCATACGACCTGTTCCGCGCGATCAATTCGTCGAAGTTTACCTGATGAGCGTCGAACTCCGGACCGTCGACGCAGGCAAATTTCATTTCTCCGTTCACGGTCACTCTGCATGCGCCGCACATGCCGGTGCCGTCCATCATAATCGGGTTCATGCTGACGAACGTCTTCAGAGCCGACGGCCGGGTAACCTCGGCGACGGCGCGCATCATCGGAACCGGTCCGATCGCATACACTGCCTTTACATCTTCTCCTTCCGACAGGATGTTTCTCAGGGAGTCGGTAACAAATCCCCGGATGCCGTACGAACCGTCGTCGGTCGTAATGACGATACGATCGGATACGCTCTCCATCTCTTGTTCGAGTATGAGAAGTTCCCTCGAGCGTGCGCCGATAATCGACAGAACCCGGTTGCCTGCGGCTTTGAGCGCGCTCGCGATCGGATACACCTCCGCGGTTCCGACGCCCCCGCCGATACAGACGACGGTTCCGAAGTTATCGATCGGAGTCGGATGGCCCAGCGGTCCCGCAACGTCAAGGAGCATATCTCCGGCGTCGAGACTGCTGATGATCTTCGTCGTTTTCCCGATTGCCTGAATGATAAGGGTTATCGAACCTCTCTCGATATTCGAGTCGCAGATCGTCAGCGGGATACGTTCGCCGGTTTCGGTCGCACGGACGATGACAAAATTTCCCGGCTTACGTTTTCTCGCGATAAGAGGGGCCTCGATTTCAAGCTGCGTGATCGTCTGAGATAAAATCTTTTTGGTCAGAATTGAAAACAAATTCAAGCCTCGTTCAGCTGTAGTTCCATATATCGAAGAATGTCTGATCGCCATCGCTCCTGATCGCGTTCATCACACAGAGTTCCATCGCCTCGCACATAATCTCCTCTTCCTGGTCGTTCTGCGGCTGGCGGCTGATAAAATAATACTTGCCGTCCTCGACGAAATCGAAGAAGCCGCCGCCTATGGATCTGCAGAGACCGCATCCATTGCATTGATCGATGACATAATACTTGCCGGGAACATTTTCGGACAGCGCCGACGGTATGTAATATCTCATATCACCCTCCCGATGTGGGCATAATTCATAGACATCACAGCAAAGTTGTACATATAATTCATCAACTATTGTGCCAATCGGGAATGCTTAAAACCGCTATAAAATACACTATTTTTTCTTGTGATGGGGTTGGATTTATCTAATTTGAAAGAATCCGGAGAGAAAAGTTTCAAAAATGGGAAGAGTGGTGTTGAATTTTAAGACAATAACCGGCTTTCCTTCGGAATATAGGCCGGAAGAAAGCCGGTATTGTTGAAGATTTCAACACCTTATCGGTGCACGTGGATGCATCCGATACAAGAATCCGGAGCGCTCAGAAATCCGTTCGCCGTGTGCCGAATACGTGAATCGCACCGTCGACATGCAGCGACTTTTCGACGATTATATATGTACCGTCGCTTTGTCTCATAGCGACAGGGGATTCCGTCGACAGGTAATGGCAGGTCTGGCAATTCTCGATCCCGGAGAATGAGAAATGTCCGGCCGGCAGCGGATTCCCCGTCTCAACGCTGCCATGACAGGTACCGCAGCTCGATTCGTTCGATCCGACGAGCGTCCAAACCGGTGAAAAATTATTTCCGCCCGTAAAGTGACCATGACAGTAGGTGTTGCTGCAGCTTGGACCGCCCGGTGCATTCGGATTATATGCAGGAGGATTTGCCGTCATATCCGCTCCCGAGGTTTCGAATGAAGAGCGCGGACCGAAAACGACTTTTTCGGCACCCGTGGGAGTGAGGTGGTCCCCGACGAATACACCCGTCGGGATTACATGGCACTCATTGCATGCGACCGACGTTGAATTATCCGCTCCCAGAAGGTGTACCTGATGAGCTCCTACGCCGCGCGCAGTGGTTGTCCGGTTCCTCGACAGGTCGCGCGGCGGGGCGAACGAAGCAAAATCGTTTGCTCTCGCGCCGATGTCGCCGTGGCAGGTATTGCATGCTTCGACCGACTTCGCGACGCCTCTATCATCGGCGTGGCAACCGGCAGTACCGCAGGTCACGCCCGATATCCCTCCGCTGAAGAGCGGCGCTTGTCCATGACAATCCTGACAGCCGGTCCAGTTCCAGTTGTTATTCCTGATTATGTTCCCATGGAAATTAGCGGCGACGGGATTCTCAAATCCCGGTGCATGCACCTTTATGCTCTCCGCGGGAGGTACGACCAGATCCTCGCTCACTTCGAGACAACCGGCGAACAGGAGCGCCGTACAAATCGGGACGATTACATAGATCGTAAAGCCTAATTTTTTCATACTCATACTCTCGTTGATATTCTATTCTCTATTCGTTGAGCGCCTCTCCCGCTATCTTCCGTGGCAGAGGATGCATGAGGGATCGCTGCCATGCAGATCATGACACGTCATGCAATTTTCGAGATCGCGGCGTCCGAGTTCTGCATGACGGCCTCCGCTGCCGCTCAACATCACGAATCCGGGTTGACGGTGCGATTCCGGTTTGAACCCGCCAAGCGCTACTCCTCCTCCCTCGACGTGACAATCTGCGCAGAACGATTCGACCGAATGGCACGTCTGGCATTGCGAGCGTTTCGACCGCGCATCCATCGCATGGGTAAAGCGGTAGTTCAGATCGTGAACGCGCTGAGCGGACGTCGCTTTCTTTCCCGCGCCTTCGGGAGAATAGAGCGGCGCGGACCGGATCGGGCCCAGGCTGCTGGACGTGATTCCGGCAGCATCGTGACAATCCTGACAGAACGAAGTCATGTGACAGGAGGCGCATTCCGCCTGCATGGCGCCGGCACGAACAAAACGTTTATGTTCGCGTTCAAAATTCGCTGCCATATGGGTTGCGGGAAGAAGTGTTTTTGTCGTCATATGACATGATTCGCAATCCATCGATGCCTGGCCTCCGTCATGGCAACTCATGCAGTCGGCCTTTACGGGCATCTGCTCGCTGCCGGCGAAATCGACCTGATCCACATTCCGGTGGCACGTCTCGCAGCTGATGCCGAGTTCTTCATAATGTATTTCGTGATTGAAATACATATCGCGGGGAGGGTTTTGCAGCGGCAAATGGACCGTCTCGCTGATGTGGCAGAGGAGGCAATCGGTTGTCACATCGTGACAGTTCGCACAGTCCGCCTTCATCGCGAGGAGATTATCCGACGATAAGCGGCTCTGCGGAGCGGTCGAGTGACAATCGAGACATCCGAGACCCAGTTCGGCATGGAGACTGTGTGAAAATTTGATAATTTCCGATCGGTCCTGTCTATTCCCCGTCGCCTCTGCTTCATACCTCCCCTGGATGCCGAAGAGCACGATCGCGGTCAGGAGAGCCGCCGCCGATATATATATATAGTGTAATCTCATTTGAATTCCCATTTGAATGTTGAATACATCTAATCAGAGTAAGCCCAGATTTTCGAAGAACCAGTAATTCAGCCGAAGGAATAGTCTCGAGTCGTAGTTGTACAGCCTGTTCGTGAGATACTGGCCCTGCAGATCGATCGAGAACGATTTACCCAACTTGTGGGAGAGACCGATAACCGCTGAATAAGCGGATTCGTTTCCTCCCGTACTTTCGGCAGGTTTATACGATGCGTATCCGGCTCCGGCAGAGAGCGTCAGAATATCCTTCTTGACGGGATAATACCCCATAGCCGAGAATGAATTCAAGTCGCCGGCATATCCGCCCGTATGCGAATATGAAAAGCTGCCGAAGCGCGACATAGCCGCTATACTCATGCGGAGACTGTTGTCGTCGTCATACATCACGCTTCCAACCCTGGCGGCGAAGGTAATGTTTTCCCTGAAGCGATATTCAATCCCTCCCTCGATCTCTTGATTGGTCTCGACTTCGAAAATCCGGAAGAAGGAATTATACGGCACGAGCGGTTCCCTGAACAGATACTCCGCCGTCAGGGCGAGCTGTGGCGTAATATTGTAGCGAGTCCAGATCTCGGCTCGTTGCGGCTGAGAATCGTCCAGATTATAGTCGATCCTTCCGTAGAGCTGCACTCCGCCACCGGGGAGGTAGCTGACGTCCACGCTCGCGAGTTGATATTCGCGGGAGTCGCCGTCGATGAGCACCTGGATCGGATTGAGGAGCGAATCGGCGCGTGTAGCGAGATACGGTCCGCGTTTATTATGCCGGTCCATATAGCTGATGCTGGTATACAATCCGGTGAGGGGTCGAACGATGATCTGACCGCCTGCCATTCTGCGGTCTGAGAAATTCTGTATTTTGTTTGATTCGAAGGGGGAGACAAGAGAGCCCGCGTACGCGGAGATCTCGTATTTTCCGCCGCCGAAAAACAGCCGCATGGTACCGCCGTCTATGGTTCCCCTTCCGACCCCTGCGAAGATCGGCTGCCTTCCGGCGCTGACGTCCAGAAATCCGCCGATGTTCTTCCAGCGAAGATGCAGATCATACATCCGCGTAGTGGGGTCGTTCCCCAATTTTGTATTGAAATCGGTCGTGAGCTGGCCGTAGGTGCGAAAGGAGATATCTCCGTGGGTTACGCCGAACCGGAATGTCTGATAGGCCCGGAAGTGATTGATACGGGCATATTCATCGATACCGACGACTCTGCCGTCGATTCTGTCCCATGTGTAGAATGTGGTATTAAGTCTGCCGCTTATTGTCTGGGCGGTAAGGAAGACGGGAGAGGAAACCGAGAGGATCAGTGCGACGAGAAGCGCAATTCGTACTTTCATAGGTAAACCTGTCGTTGGTTTAGAGGTAAAAATCGTGCACTAACACATCGAGACACACTCCTCCCAAAGCTATGTTTCCTGATATGTATGAGGTTACATCATCCGGATCAAGCCACCGGGCGGGAGACGTGATCCGGTAAATATTATGGAATTGGAACTTACTTACTCGGAACAGGATGTGCGATTTTTGGCTGGTCCTCCTTATAATTGAATCCTTTGAATGTCGGACTCTTTTCATTATGGCAATCCGTACACAGCTTTTCGTTCCCCTTTCCGGTAATCAATCCCCGTTCGATGCCGAGTTCCGGATTGCGTCCATGAACCGCGCGGTATTCCGACCCCGCCCCATGGCATGTTTCACACTGCACACCGTCTTCGATCTTGAAGCGTGCATCCAGGCGTTCCGCCGGCTTATCCCAACCTGTCACGTGACAGACGAGACATTCCGCCGCTTCGTGCGGCGCTTTGGTGATCCCCATACCGGTCGCTATCTTTTTGGATTGTTCGCTTTTGAGCGTTTCATACGCTTTGGAATGTGCGCTTTGCCTCCAGATAGCTTCCTGTTTTCCCTGCTGGTCGGTCCGGTGGCACATCACACAGGCTGCAACGCCGATATACTTGGCATCGGCAGCGGGCGCCGCTGCAGGTTCATAGGCGATTGGATCTCCGCCGGTCTGTACAGGCGGAAAAATAAATGCCGTCGTAACGACAAGGAGTACCAGTACTGCTCCGATCAATATGATACGGTTTGTCATAATATCGTCTCCTTTGCGTAAGGTATATGGATGGTCTTTTTCATTATCGATGTAACTGATTTTGTTCAGCGGATGTATAATTGCCTCAATATTAACGGTTTATTTCTTCGATGTCAAGGGGATTTCGTAAGTTTAACAGTATCCGCAAACTTCAAACATTTCTCGAATATAGCCGCCGCTTCGTTTTTGAACCGTTCCGAGATTTCGTCGTTAAATGCCTGTATCGGGAGAATGCCGGACTCAAGCAGCCAGATACCGAGTCCGCCGATCGCAGCGCGATCCGCGCCGAAGGTTTCGCGCAACGGAACCGGGCGTATCTGTGTGCCTTCGGCGGCAAGAGCCAGCCCCCGGTCCGCGATGACCGTCGTCCGTTCATCCGCTTTCGCGAGCATTCCGTTTGCACGAATCTCCCGCAGACCGTCCTCCGATGTCACGACGATGGCATCGGGATATTCGATGCCCGTGTAGTAAATCTCTCTCGGGCTGAGTATTATTTCCGAAATCGAAAAGCCCGAACCCTGGGTAACGGGATTGTCGTTCTTCTGGGTGACGTGCAATCCGGCATTAATCGCCGTTTTCATGAGCAGGTATGATGCTAACTGAACGCGTTCCCCCGCAGTTCCGGCGAGGACGATGCCGATCTGCCGGTCCAAAGAATGTCTGTATTTGTGAAGAAGAAACTCCTCCGAATTTTTAACCGCCTGGCGTTCGCCGGTCGATTTATATAATTCCGAGAACTCCCGCCTGTCGGACCGGTGTGAGAGGACACCCAGCCGGTCACTGTGTTGTTCCGCAAACTGTTTCAGTTTTTTACCGTCGAGTCCGCCGCGCTTCAATCCGTATTCCGGACACAGTTCAATAATCTCCACAAGCGAGAATCCCGGATATTCTATCGCACGCGCAAGAATCTCGGGGAGATGCTTATCGGTTGCCAAAGACCTGGCCACGAATCCCGCATCGCAGCCGAGTGCGATCCTGCATATATCGAGAGGCGGCAAGATGCTCCCCTGCGGAGTCGTCGAGGTTACCATATCGAACGGAGTGAACCCCGAGTGCTGACCGCCGGTCATACCGTAGAGAAAATTATTGCAAACGATCACCGTGATATCGACATTCATCTGTGCTGCGTTCACGATATGGAGTAATCCGATGGTTGCACCGCCGTCGCCAAGAATGACAATGGTCTTCAGCTCCGAATCGTATAAAATACTGTCGGCTATCTCGATCCCGGTGGCGAATGCGGTCGAACGGCCATGGGTCGTGTGAACCGTATGAATATCTTCGAATAGCGCGTCGACCAATCCTATGCAGCCGATATCGCTGACGAGATTGACCGTCGACGGTTTCCGCTGTGTGAGCGCGAGCGCACGGTCCAGATACCTCACCGAGTGCGTATGACCGCATCCCTTGCAGAAAGGAAACTTGACCTGGTCGACCAGGTAGGTATCGTAAGTCTTTTTCTCGGACTGCATATCAGACCACCTTGCTCATAATTTCGGCCGGCGTAATCATTGAACCTATCTTATTAATTCCTACTACCTCCCGATCGCCGAGGAGATGGCGGATGCCGGATCGATATTGCCCCTTCAGATTCTCTTCCGGTATGATGACTCTCTCGATGCCGTTCAACGATGCGGCTATTTTGTTCTCCGGGATGGGAAACAGGGAGAGCACGTTCAGCCACGATACTTTACCCCCCTCCGCTCTGACTCTCCGAACGGCTTCAAGCGAGGTCCGTGCGGAGATTCCGAAGCTGATTATCAAAGTACGCGCACCCTCGTCAATGTCCCGTTTCACAAGTTCCATCTGATTTGCATGCGCGTCGATTTTCATCTGGAGATGCCGGAGAACCTCGAGCGTCTCCGGTGAATTCTTCTGCAGTCTGCCCGCTTTATTATGAGCGGATCCCGTAACGGTAGTTTTTATTGCTCCGCCGACCGGAATAAATTTCGGCACATCATCCGGTTTCTCGAAATAATACGTATCGGTCATTCCCGAATTCCCGTTGCCCGGCGAAATGATCCTCTGCCGGCTGAGCGTCGTGACGTCGTGAATGTGCATGTAATCGACGCTCTCCGAGGTCATGCCGACTTCTTTGTCGAGCATCACCACCACGGGAACCCGCAGCAATTCCGACCATGTGAAGGCGATGTGCGTCAACTCGTAGCACTCGACAGGATTGCTCGGGGTGAAGACCGGAAGCGTATACCCTCCCGAAATACAATGCTCGACGAAAAGAACGTCGCCCTGGGCATTCTGAGTGGCGCCTCCGGTGCTCGGTCCGAGACGCTGCACTACCGCGATAACCACCGGCGTTTCGGTCATGACGGCATACTGCACCGTTTCGGTCATCAGCGCCCAGCCCGGCCCCGACGTCGCGGTCATCGCTTTCTGGCCCCGCAGGGATGCGCCGACGCAATAAGCGAGCGCCGATATCTCGTCGGGTGCGCTGATCGCGACACCGCCGCGTTCCGGGAGGACGTCGATCATCGATTTATAAATGCCGGATGCCGGTGTAATGGGATATCCGGCGAAGAATTTACATCCTGCCCGGATTGCGCCCTCGGCGACCATCTGATTTCCGGAGCGGATCCGGATCATATTCGCGGTCGATTCCATTTATCCTGCTATGCCGCCTTCGAGTTTCCGCTGGTTATGAATTTCTTCGAGAATTTTCTTCAACGCCTCGCGCTGTACCCGCTCGTCGATTACGTGCTGTACGAGCAATTCCCTGACTTTCAAATCCGCCGACCTCCGTGCCGCATTTTTCAGCAGCCGGTAGCTGTCATGCTTCGAATCGATCGCCTGCTCTATCAATTCCTCCAGCGACGGATCCATGCTTGTCTTCGATTCCTTCATTCTACACATTCCCCTATTATAGTGATTATCACTGATACTGCTTTCACCCTCTGAGTTCAACTACGTCCATCGCAGCACACCCGATGCCCCGGTATTGCCGGTATCCTTATTTTGAGCGAGGTACCCCGCCTCACTCGTCAAACCGCACTCGCCGCTGTTGCCAGCTCCATACCCCGCCTGATTGCTCTCTCGTTGAGCGGAATCAATTTATGATGCCGTTCGGGAAGAACCTTCTTCAGGCCTTCGAGGACCGATTCGATCTTCACGATCTCTTTCACACCGAGGAGCGCGCCGAGAACGATCATATTCATGATCTTCGTATTTTCCATCCGCACAGCCTCCGAGCTCGCCGGAATGGAAATCGCCCGGATATCGGAACGCGTCGGAGGTGCGACGATATTCGTGCTGTCGTAGATCAGCAAACCGTCGGGCTTTACCGCGCTCTCAAATTTATCGAGCGAGGGTTGATTCAGCGCCACGACCGAGTCGAAGCTCGAAACGATCGGAGAGCTGATGATTTCATCGCTCACAATGACGATACAATTCGCGGTTCCCCCCCGCATCTCCGGTCCGTACGAAGGCATCCAGCAGACCTCCCGTTCCTCGATCATTCCCGCATAGGTTATAACCATGCCCATGGACAGAACGCCTTGGCCGCCGAATCCGGCGAATATCATTTCTTCGAGAATCGCTTTTTGCTTCATAATATTATCCAGCGAAAAATCGGTTTTACATTCGGATTCGTTAATCCTTAACGGGTACTTTCAGATCCCCGAGCGGATACACGGGGAACATATTTTCCACAAGCCATTTGTTCGCCTGCACGGGAGTCATTCTCCAACCGGATGGACAGTTCGATACGACCTCGACGAAGCTGACTCCCTTCCCTTCCATCTGATATTCAAAACCTTTTCTGATCGCCTTCTTGCACTTACGGACATTATTCGCGCTGTTCACCGCGACCCGGGTCACATAGTATGCTCCGGGAAGCATGGCGATGAGATCGGTCATTTTGAGAGGATGCCCGATCAGGTCGGGATCGCGGCCGAACGGCGACGTCGACGTCTTCATTCCGTCGAGCGTAGTCGGAGCCATCTGCCCGCCGGTCATGCCGTAGATCGCATTGTTTATAAAGATCATCAGGATCTTCTCGCCTCGGTTCGCGGTGTGCAGCGTTTCAGCCGTGCCGATCGCCGCAAGGTCGCCGTCTCCCTGATATGAGAATACCAGTTTATCCGGAAGGACTCTCTTGATTCCCGTCGCGACGGCGGACGCCCGTCCATGCGCTGCTTCCTGCATATCCACATCGAGATAATTATACGCGAACACCGAACAGCCGACCGGTGCGACGCCGATGGTTCTGCTCTGGATGCCGAGCTCCTGGACGACTTCCATAATGATGCGGTGTACGACGCCGTGGCCGCATCCGGGACAGTAATGCATCCGCGCAGCGGTAAGGGTATCGGGTCGCCGGTATACGACCTCCATATCATCGACCGCCGGTTCGTTCTCCATATGCATGCCGACTGTCGTCATATTGCCTCCGCATTTCGTGTACGGTTTATCGATATCTCTTCAAGTTTGTGGAAGACTTCCTCCGGTGTCGGAATAATGCCCCCCATTCTGCCATAGAATTCCACCGGGACTCTCCCGTTGACCGCGAGCCGGACATCCTCGTACATCTGGCCGGCATTCATTTCGACCGTCAGTACCGCCTTAACCTTCCTCGAGAACGAGCTGATCTCGATGATCGGGAAGGGAAAGAGGGTAACGGGCCGCAGCAATCCCGCTTTGATGCCCTTCAGACGGGCGAGCTGAATTGCTTTATGCGCGATGCGCGCACTCAGTCCGTACGCCACGACGAGGTACTCGGCATCTTCGGTCTGTACGGATTGGTACCTCACTTCCTTTTCCTGAATCTCGCAGTACTTCTTCTGCAATCGCTGATTGATTTTCTCCATTTCCTCAGGTTTGATATGCAGAGAAGTAATAATGTTCCTTTCGGTCCGCCCGTTTTTTCCTGTGGTCGCCCACGGATGCGCGATCCGCTTCGACGGATCGTACGATCTGAAGACGACCTTTTCCATCATCTGTCCGAGAGCGCCGTCGGTCAGGATCATGACGGGGTTCCGGTATTTATCCGCCAGATCGAACGCGTCGAAAACCAGATCCGCCATTTCCTGGACCGTAGCGGGAGCGAGTACAATAAGCCGGTAATCGCCATGCCCTCCTCCCTTCACCGCCTGGAAATAATCTCCCTGCGACGGCTGGATGGTACCGAGTCCGGGCCCGCCGCGGTTCACGTTCACGATGAGACAGGGGAGTTCCGCGCATGCAATATAGGAGATCCCTTCCTGCATGAGACTGATACCCGGGCTGGAGGAGGAAGTCATGACCCGGGCGCCCGCTCCTGCAGCTCCGTAGACCATATTGATCGATGCGATTTCGCTTTCCGCCTGCAGCACGACCATGCCGCGTTCATGACCATGTTCACTGAGATATTCGAGCACCTCGGACTGCGGCGTTATCGGATAGCCGAAATATGCCCTGCATCCGGCGCGTAAGGCGGCTTCGGCAAGGGCTTCGTTGCCTTTCATCAGAACAGTATCAGACACGTCGGCACCTCATTTATCGTTAATCGTGAGAGATATATCGCCCCGGACGTTGCTGATCTTTGCGACAGGTTCCCTGACGCTGACGCCCTTATCCTTCTTTTGCCTGTAGACGGTAATGACGGCATCGGGACACACGAGAGCGCAATTCGTGCAGCCGGTACAACTGTCGTTTATTTCGACGGCGAAGTGATATCCCGATTTATTTATTTCCGGGGAGAGTGCGAGCGAACCCTGCGGACAGGCTTCGATGCATAACTCGCATCCCTTGCACGTTTCTATGTCGAATTGAACGGTACCTCGGATAGCCATACGCAGGTTCCATCCTATGTATCTTTATGAGAATTCTGATCGTCTACCCGCTTCTCCTCTGTCTCTTCCCGGTCACCGATCCGGATGAATTCCGGTCCCTCTCCGCCTGCCGCCCGCTCGCGTTTGATTGCTTCGAGCTCGAGCGGATGTTCATGCATCATCTCCTCCTCGGTCAGCGTCCCCTTCAGCCACGCAAGGTTCATCGGATAGACATCGGGATTAAATATAACGAAGTAGAAATGCCAGATAACGATCGATAGCATCGCAAGCCAGGCTTCGTAAAAATGTATCGCCCGGGATATATCATGAAACAGAAGCGATGTCAGATTGATAAAGGTTGTCTCGAACCAGAGCACGAACCCGGTGAGAACCATGAGAGCGGTGCCCCAGATCAGCGCCCAGTACTCGGCTTTTTCTATATAGCTGAACCTTCCGAATTTCGGCTTCGCGTTTGAAATTCCGAAGTTGTACCTGAGCACGTCCATTGCATCCCGCACATCCTGGATCTTCGGCAGCATATCGCGCAGCAGTTCTCTTCCCCGGGCCGTAAATGCGAGATAATAAATGTGATATACGCTTCCGACTATCATCACCACGGCGGCGATCCGGTGGATGAGACTTCGAAGTTCATAGAACCATGGTACGTAATCTCTGAACGGGACAACCCACCAAGCCTCGGGATAGCTCAGCATGAAGCCGGTGATGACGAGCAGCGGGAAGCTGATCATTAGACTCGAGTGCTGCAGGCGCTCGCTGAGAGTCATCCGGAGATAAAGTCCCCGCCCCGTCGGCTCATGCTCGATCCCATGGCGGCGCTGAAGCAGTTTATTCTTCGATTTCCGGTAAAAGTCCATCGCGTTATGCACGAACATGCCGCCCACTACGGATACGATCAGCACGACGTAAATCGAGGAAATCCAGTATATCCATGGATCCTCCTCCAAGGTTCCCACCACGTGAACCTTCCCCCGCGCGAAATTATCGGTCGCGCCGGGATGACATGAACCGCACGTTTGGGCGATATTAGCGGCATGAATCGTCGAACGCGGATCGGTCGACGGTAAAATGTTGTGAGCGCCATGACAGCTCGCGCAGTTTGCAACGTTGACTCCTCCGGCCCTGATCGCAAGTCCATGGTAACTATCTACGAACGAACTGACTCGCCTCGCAGCGAGCCCGTACCGCTCCGACAATCGGACTGATTCGTGACACGGGGCGCAGACCTCGGTGGCAAGCCGCACGGCGGAGACGGGCGAACGCGGGTCGTCATGCTGCTGAATCGTGTGCTCGCCGTGGCAATCCGTACATGTGGGAGCGCCACGGTGGCCCCTCGAGAACGCAACGCCGTGGCTGCTCTGCATAAATTCTTCATGTGCGGCGATATGGCAGGTGCCGCAGGTCTCGGCGACGTTCCGCCTGTGTATCATGGAATTCGGGTGGTCGGGATTCAGAATTTCGTGATCGCCGTGACAATCGCTGCACGTCGCGGCGTTTTCGTTCCCCGCCTGCAGCGCCATTCCGTGTATGCTCTGGGTATAAGCAGAGATAAATCCGGCGGACACCGGTACGACCGCTCGAACCTCCGGATCGTCGAGATGACATGCGAGACATGTCTGCGCTTCCCGTTGTCGGTGTACGGGAGAGTCGGCGCTTCGGATATTCGTGATCGTATGTTCGCCATGGCAGTCGGTGCAGATAGGCGCGTAAGTCAGGCCTCTGGCAAGCGCGCTGCCATGCGCCGAGCGGCGGAATTCTGCGAAAACCGTTCCGTGGCATGTAGCACAGGTTCCGCCGATGCTGCTCCGGTGCACCGTCGATCGGATGTCCGCCGCGGGATAAACGTTATGAGCGCCGTGGCAGTCGCTGCACGAGGCCGAGGATTTCCCTTCTTCGAGAGCGAGGAAATGTATGCTGTGTTCGTACTGATCCATGAATTCCCGCGAACGCGGACCAAACTCGGCGGTAAATTCATCGGAGAGATGGCATTGCAGACACGTCCGCTCTTCGCGGGCGAACCTGTCTTCGGAGACATTGTGGCTGTTGTGACAATCAACGCATGACGGCGCGGCTTTGCTCCCCCTTAGAAAATATTGTCCGTGGATGCTTGTCTCTTCGCGTGTTCTGATCGCACCGTGGCATTGTCCGCATGTAGCCTGGACATTCTCCCTGCTCACCCGTGAGTTTGCCGCCTTTACTTCCGAGATATCATGGCCGCCGTGGCAATCGACGCATGAAGCGTTCAGCAGTCCATCGGTTTTGACTTCTGCATGTGCGCTTCGCCGGAAACTGATTACGTCATGGGATGCATGGCATGAGAGACACGACGCGGTTTCGTTCCGCTGTTCCGAGGCCGGTCTGATCTCATGCTTGGTATGGCAATCGAAGCAGCGGGGTGCGTTGGCTCTTCCTTGTTCGAGAGCTTTGAAATGTACGCTCTGCTTGATATCCGCGACATCGTGACACATGCTGCAATCGACGGCTTCTATCGGATCGGCGTGAGGCAATTCGAACGGATCGAACCCTGCGTGACAATCCACACAGGAAAATGAAGCATGCGTCGAGCGGAGGAATTTCGTCTCATCTACGAATAGAGAAATTTCTCCGCCGTTCCTGAGCATCGTCAATCCGGAATCGCCATGGCACATCATACAATCTTCATTCGTCTGCCCGTATGCCGGAGCTGAACACACGAAGAAGATGAAAATGACCGGGATGAAAACAAGTGGAAAAATAAGGCGCAAGGCTATGGAGTCCCTAAAATTGACGAAAATTTCCACACTTACTCTTCTCTACTAGTAACAAGATTTATGCCAATGAATACCCGCAGAAAATGGGGAAATAACCGACTTTCGGACGTAAATATCCGGCTTTTCTTTCAAGTATGAACAATTGGAGGCCAGGACTTCTTATAAATGAGAAAATTCCGGAGTAATATGCAACGTACGGAAAATTATCTTTCAGAACAATCCGTAGATTTCTCCGTCCTGGTCGATGCCGACCGATCGAGCCGATGGTTCTTTCGGCAGACCGGGCATTTCGAGAATTTCGCCGCAGAGGGGGACAATAAATCCCGCTCCCGATTTGATCCGCACATCGTCGATACGGAAGTTGAAATCCTTCGGATAACCTTTCAGAGCCGGCTGGTCGGAGAGGGAATACTGGGTCTTTGCCATGCATATATACAGGTTTCCGAATCCGAGAGTATCGAACATATCGAGGGTTCTCATTGCTTTCCTGGAATATTCAATTCTCCCGGCGCCGTAAATCTTCCTCGCAACGGCGTCGATCTTATCGACCAACGACATATTGACATTGTAGGTCGGTTGATTTGCATGCTCCTTTTCTGCAGCCGACCTGACCTGCATGGCGAGATCCGATGTGCCCGCCGAGCCAGCGGCGAAACAATCGGCAATCGAACAGGGAATGCGATCCCTATACATCGCTTGTCGGAGCGTGTTCAGCTCATGTTCCTTATCGAACGGAAACCGGTTCACCGCAACGACAACCGGCAGCCCGAACACATCGTGCAGTATTTTAATATGCGCGGATACGTTGTCGATGCCCTTCTCCAAAGCGTTTATATCCTCCTGCTCCAGCAGATCTTTTTTCACGCCGCCGTGAAATTTCAAAGCTCTGACGGATGTCACCAGCACCGCGGCATCCGGAGCTTTGCCGAGATGCGGGACGACAATATTCATAAATTTTTCCGCGCCGAGATCGGCTCCGAACCCCGCCTCTACGACGGTCATATCCGAGAGCGCCAATCCCGCCTCTATGGCGGCGAGGGAACAAGTTCCATGGGCGATATTGCCGAACGGTCCCGTGTGGATGATCGCCGGAGTTCCCTCGGATGTCTGCACAAGATTCGGGTACAGTGCATCTCTGAGCAGAGCGGCCATAGCTCCGTCTGCCGCGAGATCGCGCGCATATACCGGCCGCTTATCGTAGTTAAGTCCGATCAGTATTCTTCCCAATCTCTCCCGTAGCTCGGTGAACGTTCTTGAAAGTCCCAGGATGGCCATGACCTCGGAAGCGGGGGTGATGACGAAACCGTCTTCACGCATGGGACCGCTCTTTCCCGCATCGAGGCCGACTATAATCCGCCGGAGCGTTCGGTCATTCATATCGATAGCCCTCGGCCAGAGTATCCGTGCAGGATCGATCTGCAGGGGGTTGCCTGAATATATCGATGAATCCGTCATTGCCGAGAGCAGATTATGCGCAGAGGTTACACTGTGGAAATCGCCGGTGAAATGAAGATTGATCTCCTCCATAGGCAGCACCATTGACATTCCACCGCCGGTGGCGCCCCCTTTCATCCCGAACACGGGTCCGAGCGACGGCTCTCGCAGCGCAACGACTGAGGTAAGCCCGGATTTCCAGAATGCCATCGACAGACCGATCGAAACGGTTGTCTTTCCCTCCCCGAAGGGAGTCGGCGTGGTTGCGGTAACGAGTATCAGTTTTCCCTGCTTCTGTTCCGGGCGGCTGCGCAACTTATTCAATCTGATCTTTGCTTTCGTATTGCCGTAAAGTATGAGATCGTTCTCTTCAAGACCGATCGATACGGCAACGTCTCGTATATCCACCGGCGTCCGGTCGCCTGCTGCCGGCGTAACGCTCTTCGATTTCATACGGGATGCCATATTCGCGACTCCTTCTGCTCTTACTTTATTCTGTCGATCGCGGTTTGCCGACGGGCATAATGTATAACGGAAGCCCGCCGTTCGCGAGAGATACCACGCCGGCAACCATATCGTCGCTGAAAGCGCCGACCACGACGGTTCCGAGACCCAATGCAGCCGACTGCAGGTAAATATTCTGAGAAACGTGCCCTGCCTCCATAAAGACATATCGTTCCGCTCTGGAACCGTATCTGACAGAGGTTCTGCCGGGTATCCCTGTTATGATGATCGAAACGGGAGCTTGAAGAACCGACGGTTGCCGGAGTGCGGCCTCCGAAAGTTCCCTTCTTGGATCCCCTGACCGGACCTTCCGGAGTCCGTGTCCCTCCGGTACATAGCGATACAGACCCGGTTCGAGGCCGTCAACATTTCCCGCCGCTACATAAAGATCGATGGGGTATGTCGCTCCGGCCGAGGGGGCGGAGCGGAGGTTTCGCAGCGTATCGGTTATACCCTGGCCTGCCCAAAGCAGTTGCGACAATTCCTGCATTCCGAGTGGTTCATCTGCAAACTGTCTGGTCGATCTTCTTGATTGAATCGTATGTTCCAGGGGTATGAATCCGGTTAACGCGGGCGGAGGCAGGAGTATGTGTTCAGTCTGTTGCATAGACGGGTTGTCCGATTCGGTACTGTAATAATAGAAGGACATCAGTACAATCAGCGTGATCATTCTGAACCTAAGGTTAAAAATGTTAACGTCGAATCACATCTGTCCAAAATAAAAAGAATTTTGAATGATTCAGGTCCACCAAGCCGAAATCGTCGGGGTTGTGGGGT
>CAZBUK010000078.1:0-17291 GCA_964495085.1 uncultured Ignavibacteriales bacterium | reverse complement strand
AACGGACTCATAATCCGTCGGCCGTAGGTTCAAGTCCTACAGGGCCCACTAAAATCGGCAATTATACATCTCCGCGCCGCGGGTCTGCCGCCCCTCCCATACGGCGTACAGTTGCAATTTCTGAAAAAACCGCTATCTTTTATTCAATTCGCACCAGCGTACCTTCCGACGTGCGCGTAATATCCATCGCTTCCTTGCCGTACCGGCAGATTGATTGTCGGGTCGATTCGAAAAACAGAGGAAAATACAAACGATTGAATACTGTACTGACGCACTGGCTTAATCAGGGTTAGACGTAGTGTGCCTAAAGTATCGGGCTCCTGATCTTTGGGCGGGGTGTGTTAAATGGGTGGATAGTTTTGGTTGTAAGCTTGCAATAATTGATCGTTTGTAGAATATATTTCCGGAGAGGTAACAACGTGACCATGTTGATTACTGCAACCAAATAATTCAACTTCGTCTATCAACCTACAACGGAACATTTTACGAAATTGAAGCACTATTTAATTCACATATAGATTGTTAGGGATATTATGCGTTATTGTACCGCGTAATATAATGAATAATCCTATGGGTGATGGAGTTCGCCTTTGACCGGCTCGACTAATATCGAGTCTGATAACTCCTGCTGTTAGAAAGGAAGATACGATGCAACAAATCCTGCTCATTGCACTGGGGGGATCATTGGGAGCGGTTGCGAGATATTGGCTAGCAACATCAACATACAACACACTTGGCGAGAATTTCCCCTGGGGGACAATTACAGTTAATCTCACAGGCTCTCTATTAATCGGAATATTTATAGGACTATCAGATATAGCCGACATACCTACGGAATGGCGTACCTTCATGACGATTGGCTTTTTAGGGTCCTATACGACATTTTCTACATATACTCTGGAGACAATAAATCTTGTGCGTGATGGTGAAATAGGCCTTGCTACAATGAATGTATTGTATCATAATGTCGGGGGTTTTATTCTGGTCATTCTTGGTATATATATATCAAGAATTCTTATAAAGCATTTTTCTTAGAGGTGATATTATGAAACTTCCAGAAGACGCGTTACTGCTCCGTGTATTTATCGGTGAATCTGATCATTATGACGGAAAGCCATTATATGAGCAAATTGTATTAAAAGCACGCGAATTGAATCTGGCCGGTGCGACAGTATTGCGTGGAATTATGGGCTTTGGAGCTGACAGTCGTATTCATACTGCAAAGTTGCTTGAACTCTCGACCGATTTACCAATGATTATTGAGATCGTTGACGTAGAGGAAAAAATCAAAAATCTTCTTCCTTATATTGATGATACAGTGACCGAGGGTTTGGTAACACTAGAGAAGATGAAGGTTATTAAGTATCGGCATAGTCAGCAGCAGTGATCCAGGCGGCACAACATGCGCAAAACTCCTTATAAAAGGTCAAAGTCACCAGGCACAGAAATCCCCCGCTAACACGTCTACATTTTTGACGGTTAGCATGTCATAAAACACGTGGAATCATGGAAAGACAAAGACCGCCGGGAATACATCTCTGTTCTGAGGAAAGACTGCGGGCATTCCCAAACTCCCTAAAATGCTCACGCATCATCACAAAACCTCGTCGCTCCCGACACAGTCGGGATGTTTCACCGGCTCACACTCGTTTCCCAATCTTAGGCATGGAGTACCGGGGCTCCAGTTATGCGCCCAGGCTTACGAATGTAAGGCCAAGTCGGTTTTCCCGATCGTTGTTGCCTTACACGTCTGAAACGGCTGTTGCTTCGCTAATACACAGATTGGCGGAAGTAGTGTACGATATCCTTTGGATTGTTCTTAAAGTCCATCTTCATAAGAGCGGTTCCATGCTCGTCCACCGTACAAATGGTGATGGAGCGTCGATGCAGATCAATGCCTGAGTATAACATAAGATTCTCCTGTGAGTTGTTTATTGTGAATGGATTATATTGGCGAATATATCATACACAATTTAGATGACTCATGGGAGACCTTTTATAAAATATCTTCTTGCAACAACGGCTCACAAGTTTATTATAGTCTTTAGTTGTCGTGTTCGCTCAAACCAGCCATCCCGATATCTATCGGGATTTTTCGGGCGGTGCGGGGTAATCATCGGACGGTGCTTTCTGACGAGTGTAAGATAAACTAAACGGCGGCGGGGCTCCGTTGTTGCTGAGTGCTTCTTGCGCCACAAAATTGAATGATACATTGTTTTCAATAAAGGAATTTGTTAAGATAGATGGCAGGAACCTATAGAGGAAGGATGATCAATATATGCAAAAATTACATCAATTTACCGCAGTAATAGAAAAGGATGAGGATATGTATGTATCCTTGTGCCCCGAGCTTGATATTGCCAGCCAGGGCAGTTCTGTGGAAGAAGCGCGGAAGAATCTCCAGGAAGCTTTAGAATTATTTTTTGAGACCGCATCAAAAGAAGAAATCCGCGAACGACTTCACGATGAAATATTCGTTACCCGGGTCGAGGTCGCCGTTGGTTAAACTTCGAGTATTATCTGGAAAGGAAGTCTGTGATATACTATCGAGGCATGGATTCCAGAATGTCCGACAACGAGGTAGCCACATAATAATGCAAAAAAAGATCGGTTCTTCAACAATAACCGTACCAGTGCCTAATCATAAAGAGGTTAAACGAGGAACTTTAAGATCAATTATCCGCCAATCACAGGTTCCTATCAAAGAGTTTGAAATCGATTATTGAATATATATCTGCAGTACTCTTAGAGCGCAATTCACATATCTTTTTGCAGCAACGGCTCACCCGCTATCAAAGCATTATTGGTTAGGATTGCCCAAACCCCACCTTGCACTATAGTAACTACTGAGTTCCTCAACGAGTAATTTATTCTGGTGGCGGCGATGAAATCCTGTATGGGCGGGGCTCCATTGTTGCCGAGTGCGTCATACGATAGGCTGCCCTGTGGTTATATCAGGTTAATCCGTAAGGTGCACCGAGTTTCCTCTTCCTTTATTCCTGGAATCTTTACCGCCATTTGTAACTTGAGTGGGGAACCTGCTTCGGATGATCACAATCAATTTTGATGTAAACAATGTTAGTATTCGCAAAGCCTTTCTCAGGCAGACACTTGTGAAGGCGCTAAGCAAACTATATCTTCACCAAAGAGTCGATTCCCACAGACCATTAATGTTTCACAAATGACATCTCCGGAAAATAAGGAGCATTATTATGTCGCAGAATTTGTTTAAACGGTTTATCAGTAAAAATTTCCGGACCTTCAGGAACCGGGCATACCGCAGACTGTATATCCACCCCGATGAGGAAAAGCAGATCGTCGACCGGTTCCATATTCTTTACTACGACGCGCATAAGTACGGAAAAAGCTGGGGAGATACTCATTGGATGGGGGTTAAAACCCTCAAATGTCCGCTCGATATGTGGCTCTATCAGGAAATGCTCTTCCGTCTGAAGCCTGACGTTATTATTGAATGCGGCACTGCAAACGGCGGCAGTGCGCTCTTCCTGGCTCATATGTGCGATATCATCGGAAAAGGTAGAATCATCTCCGTGGACGTGGAAGAACGCCCGAACCGGCCGGCACATCCGAGGGTTACTTTCCTGCTCGGATCTTCCCTCGATGAAAAAATTCTCAGACAAGTCGGAGGATCGATCGAAAGCGGAGATAAGGTCATGGTGATTCTGGATTCCGATCACTCCAAAAAGCATGTGCTCAATGAGATGAGAGCGTACCACTCGTTCGTATCGCCGGGATATTACATGGTCGTCGAGGATTCGAACCTGAACGGCCATCCGGTTGTGCCCGACTTCAAACCGGGCCCGATGGAAGCACTCGAGGAATTTCTACGCGAACATAACGGCTTCGAGATCGACGAGGATTTTCATAAGCATTTGCTTACTTTCAATCCGAATGGATATCTGCGGAAGATACGGTGAGCATATTAAGTGAATATTTTGCCCCAACTGTGTTCCTTCCCTAATCATCTGATCGGGCGGATTGCGGGCCATGGTTTAGTTCCCTCCTTTCGGTGCTGAAATGGGATAGCTGTTGGTCCTTCACAGGTTGCGTGAGCTAACCAACTTCTATCCGGGAGGTGTAGCGATGACAACCTCCATGAAATAATTACTATGATAATTCTGTGTAATCTCTCTACCGTAGATTTAATCTCCCGCGTAGATACGTACCCCCTGACCGGATCGGTTGTGATGTACGGCACCGGCCGGCTCCCTCTTTCAAAACATCCGAATTGGATATACTTTTAGAAATAAGCGATTTTAACTCAAAAACGCCATAATTATCATGGAGTGACGTTGACAACGTGAGTTCCCATCCAAGGATATATATCCTCAGGAGGTTCTGAAACCGCCGCTGTGACTTAAAGCATAGCCGGTTTGGTTAAATTTCCATTATTTGGAGCTATGTTAAATGAAATAACATCCCAATCACCGGTATGATCACGACCGAAACACTCGATATCCGGAAAGACGCTTTTTTCCGTCTGCTGACCGAAACGATGCGGGACATATTCTGCATCGTTGATCCGAACGGAATAGTGCGCTATGTCAGTCCGTCGGTCGAGAGTGTACTCGGCTTCAGCGCGGATGAATTATCCGGCCGACCGGTAATTTCGTTCATACATCCGTCCGATCGCAGAATTGCACTCTCCGTATTTAAACGCTCTCAGACGACCGGGTACGGACAATCGCTCGATATACGTTTGCTGCACCGCGAAGGCAGTTTCCGCTGTTTCCGCGCAGCCGGAAGCTGGGAGTACGACGACGATGGTACACCGCTGCATGCCGTCGTCACATGTCGCGAGAATACCGAGCAGACCGACGCAGTCGACAGGATTAACAACTCCGAACAAAAATTCCGGACGATATTCAACAACGCGAACGATGCGATATTTCTCCTCCGCGGGGACGTCATAATCGATTGCAACCCGGCGACCGAGAAATTATTCGGATGCAGACGCACTGAACTGCTGAACAGAACGCCGTACGAGTTTTCACCGCAGTATCAGCCCGACGGACGGGATTCCCGTGAGAAAGCGCTCGAAAAAATCCGGAGAGTGCTGGATGGATATCCCCAAACATTCGAATGGACGCACCGGAAGGTCAACGGCATCGTCTTCGAGGCCGAGATCAATTTGAACAAGCTGGAGATCGGTTCGGAAGAACTTATCCAGGCGATCGTCCGTGATATTTCCGCGCGTAAGATGAGCGAGTCGGAACTGCGCTATCGCATCGAGCTTGAAAAACTCGTGGCGGGCATTTCGACGAACTTCATCAATCTTCCGTTCGACGAGCTCGATAAAGGACTGATCAACGTATTGGAGGACATTGGAATGTTCGCCGGCGTGGATCGGTCGTACATATTTCTATACGATAAACCGAATTCGCGCTTCAGAAATATCGAGGCCTGGGCTGCCGACGATTTCGGCGATTCGTGCAGGCAGTTAGGCGACCTTCACGGGAACGATATCCCATGGTGGCTGAAAAAACTTGAACGATTCGAGGAGATACGCATTGCCGACGTATCCCTGCTGCCCGGCCTTGCATCGCAGGAGAAGAAACTCCTGGAATCGATGTGCGTAAAATCCGTGCTTGCGGTTCCTCTGCGCATTCAAAAAGAGCTCATCGGCTTCCTCGGGTTCGATACGATAACCGAGACGAGAAACTGGTCGCTCGATCACGTCACGCTTCTCTCCATTACCGGAGAGATCATAACCAACGCGCTCGAACGAAAGAGGCGCGAGACCGAATTAAACCGCTCTGCCGGACAGCGAAAACGTCTGCTCGACGTTTCGCGGTCGATTTTCTCGAGCTTCGACGTACAGCAGATCATCCGGCACAGCGCATCTGTCCTGAAGGATCTGACGGAATTCGATTCCGCCTACCTTGTCTGGGAACGGAAGCTCTCTGGCGCGCTCGGAGCCGGGTATCTCATCGACAGGAACGGAGCGTTGAATCATCTGGGAGACGAAGGGCTCCCTGCGAACCTTCAAAAAATGCATGAGCTTGTCGCTGCGGGGAATGCCGCTCTCCTCAACAGCCGGAACGGCGCCGGAAACGTAGTCGCGATCCCGATGCAGACCAAGGACCGGACGCTCGGAATGTTCATCGTGAACCGGAAAAGCTCCGGTTTCCTCAACGGGGAGTTTGAGCACATCCAGCTCCTGAGCGGCTATATGACCGTCGCTCTGGATAATGCGCTCCTGTACAAGGAAGTCCGGCAGCGGGAATCGATCAACTCCGCGCTGCTCGAGACCGCGCTTACCGTGAGCGAAGCGCGCGAAGTGGAACAGACTTTCAGGAATCTTGCGGAGCAGGCGCTCGGCCTCATCAAAGTCGACCGGTGCGCCGTGTATATGGCGAGAGATTCCGAAGACGTGCTCGAGCCGATCGTCGTGATCAGTCCGAGCCCGGAAGACGTCGACTATTTAAGGAGGGAAAGGATCGGGTTTACGGAGGTTCCGGCCATCGGGGCCGTACTCCGGGATCCGATGCCCCTGATCATAAACGATGTAGCGCTCAGCGGATTGATCCCGGAAAGATACATCCGGGCATTGGATCTCAAATCCGTTCTTATCATTCCGTTCATGAAGAACGGGCGGCTGATCGGAGGAATTGTTTTGAACAGCACTTCTCCGGATCATACGTTTACGGACGAGGATCGCAGAGCGGCGACAGGCATAGCGAATCAGGCAATCGTCGCACTGGATAACGCGCGTCTTTTCGAAGAGCTTCAACGAAAGCTCGTCTTTAACGAAGCGCTTGCCGATGTTTCATCGGCGCTCAACTCCGTCGCGGATCTGGACGATATTCTGACTCTCATCCTCGATAAGATGCTTGCGCTCACCCGAGCAAAGCATGGATCGCTCATGCTGATCGATTCCGAAAAGAATGAGCTTTTCATCCGTGCCGCACGGGGATTATCCGATGAGGCGGTACTGCGGACGAGACTGCGGATCGGGGAAGGAATCGCAGGCAGAGTCGCAGCATCCGGAGAAATTATATATTCGGACAACATACCGCAGGATCCCCGTTTCAAGCATTTTAACGGAGAGCAAATTTATTCCCTGTTGACGATACCTATGAAATTAAAAGGGGAAGTGCTGGGTGTGATCAACCTAGATACGATCGAGGGGGAAAGGACAATAGACCCCGACGACATCCATCTCACCGAAGAATTTGCCAAGCAGGCCGCGTTCGCGATCGAGAACGCCCGGCTTTTCGAACAGATCAAGGATTCGGAGGAAAAGTTTCGGTCGCTGTTCGAAGATATGAAAGACACGATCTTTTCGACTACGGAAGAGGGCCGGCTTGTGGATATCAATCCGGCCGGAATCAATTTACTCGGCTACAACTCGAAAGAGGAACTACTGAATCTCGATATCGGCAAAGATCTTTACGTCGATCCCGAACGCCGGGACGAGTACCGGAAAGAGATCAAGGATAAAGGTTTCGTGAAGGATTTCGAGGCGCAATTGAAACGCCGCGACGGCGCCGTGATCACCGTGCATATAACCTCGTCCGCCGTTCCCGACAGGAAAACGGGAAGAACGATGTTCCGCGGGTTTCTCCGGGATGTGACCGCTCAGAAACGGCTCGAGGATCAGCTCCGGCAGACGCAGAAGATGGAGAGTCTCGGCCAGCTTGCGGGTGGAATCGCACACGACTTCAACAACGTCCTCGGAATTATTCAGGTAAGCCTGTCATCGCTGCGAACGAAGGTCCGGGATTCGGACAACGATCTCATACGCTACGTCGAAATGGGCGAGAATGCGGTATCGCGCGGCGCGGACGTTGCCAGGAGACTGCTGACATTTGCCCAGTCCAGCGAGGTGAAGCTGAATCCGATTGCGATAAACGACGTCATCAAAGATCTTTCGAACGTACTTCTCCACACAATCGAGAAAAATATAGCGATCCAGACGGTGATCGACGACGACCTCCCGATGGTTATGGGAGATCATGGTCAGCTCTATCAGATGCTTCTCAATCTATGCCTCAACGCGAGAGATGCAATTCTCGATGCATCATCCTTTAATAATAACGGGATCCTGAACATAACCGTCGACATGAATACGGATGGGGTTCTCATCGCCGAAAATCAGGAGAAACGCTTCGTACGCATTGCTATATCTGATAACGGCACCGGAATACCCGAAGATATTCGGCAGCGCATATTCGATCCGTTCTTTACGACGAAGGCAAAAGATCGCGGCACGGGACTTGGTCTTTCGGTCGTGTACGGCATCGTGCAGGTGCATAAAGGGACAATACAATGCGAATCGGAACCTGGAAAAGGGACGACCTTTACCGTCTATCTGCCCGTCACCGGGACGGCGCAACGGCCGATTTCCACTGAGAACACGCAGCAGATTGTGGGAGGCACCGAAAAGATCCTCGTCGTCGAGGATGAAAAAGTTCTGCAGACTCTTCTCGCAGAGGTTTTATCGGGAAAAGGATATACGGTGATAACAGCATCCGACGGTGAAGAGGGTCTCCAGATCTATCGCGAACATAAAGACGAACTTTGCGGCGTAGTACTCGATATGGGGCTCCCCAAGCTACCCGGACAGGCGCTCTTCCTGAAGATGAGACAGATCAATCCGAAGCCAGGCATCATTCTTGCCAGCGGCTATCTCGACGAAGAACTGAAGCGGGATCTGTTCGAACTCGGCGCCGGAGCGTTTATCTATAAGCCGTATAAGGCGACGGAAATCTTAAGAACGGTGCGCGATGTGCTCGACGCGCGGAAGAACGGAGTCTGAATCAATGCCCCAAACCGATTCAAACGAATACGCAGCCGGCAGGGAACAGACCGGTAACTTGAAAGGCCGCTTCTTTGAAAAGATAAAGCGGGTGATACTTAAATACCCGGCGCTGTTCGCGGCATTCGCGATATACGGTTATTACCTGATCTCCACCATTTTTATTTTCCGGAGAGCCGAAGCGGAGTCGGTCGGTTTCGTCGATTACATATTTCAATATGACTCGCTCTTTTTTCTCTGGACCGTCGCGTATATTCTCATCCGGAGCCAGAATTTTCGGAACGAATCGCGGATGCAGAAAGAGCAATCGGATTCGGTAATTTCCGAGGTGGAACGGGCGCGTATCGCTTCCTCGGTGCTGCTCTCGCTGGTAGATCAGATCGAGGACCGCATCAATAATCCGCTCACCGTCATCGCATCGTATACCGAGGATATCCGGAAGCGGTTCGCGGATGACTACGAGCTGACGAAGAAACTCGACCATATCGATGCACTGCTTCAGCGGATACACAATTCGGTCAAGGATGTCAGTATGTACCAATCGCAGAATCTTCTCAACAATCTGCATTTCAAACTCAAGAAAACTGAAACGGTCAACGGCTGATTCTCGTAATTATGTTAACGGATTTCGTTCAACTCGTCTCCGACTATTTTTCGAACATCGATAATATCACCTATGCGGTAGATATCATGATCGCAGGCATGTTTCCGCTTCCTTTCAGTATAGTCTCGCTCTTCAGGCGGGGGGCGAAGGGGAACGGAATCCCCGATCCCGAATCCTACGACAAAGGTGAAGCATGCTTTAGAGAGATGCTCGAAAGCATCGAGGAAGGATATTACGAAATCGACCGCGAAGGCGTCCTGCTTTTTTACAATACCTGTCTCTGCAGACTGTTCGGATACAAGAAGAAGGAACTCGCCGGGCGCAACCTGTTTCATTTCCTGAGCGGCGATAACCGTCCGGCGGTTAAGAAGGTCTTCGATAAGGTCTACCGGACCTCGCTGCCGTATACGGATCTCGAGCTGGAGATTAAACGGCGTGACGGAGAGCGCAGAGTCCTCCAGACATCCGTCTCCGTGCTGCGTGACATTTCCGGAAATAAGATCGGTCTCAGGGGTATCGCACGGGATATTACCGAGAAACGGGAGCGGGAAGAAGCGTTGCTCCTGGGCGAACGGGCGATGGCGGCAAGCAACAACGGTATCGTCATCACCGATCCAAATCAGACCGATAATCCCATCATCTACTGCAATACGGCGTTTGAAAAGACAACCGGTTACAAGCGGAGGGAGGTCATCGGCAGGGGATTGACCATACTCTACGGACCCGAGACGGATCTCCGCGCGGCAGAAACGATCAGAAAAGCGGTCGAGGCAAAAGAGGACTGCCGCGTCATGATCAAGAACTACCGGAAGAACGGATCGCTGTTCTGGAACGAGATCGCCCTTTCTCCCGTTCGCGATTCCGAGGGGAAAACGACTCACTTCATCGTCTCTCAAACGGATCTGACTGAACGGGTTCAGGGCGAATATAAGCTCCGGGAGAACGAAGAGCGGTTCAGGAAATTACTCGAAAATGCCTCGGATGTCGTCACCGTGATATCGGAGGACGGTACGATTCTGTACGAATCGCCGGCCGTCGAACGCGTCCTCGGCTATCAGAAATCGAAACAGAGAATAGGCCGGAATATATTCGACTATATTCATCCCGAGGATCTCGATAGGTCGAGGCAGGCTATAGATGGATTTCTGAAGAAACCCGGCAGCGTCGAAAAGATGACCGTGCGTTTTCAGCATCAGGACGGCACCTGGCATATGATCGAATCCATCGGACATAATCTTTTGCAGGATCCCGTCATCCAGGGTATCGTCATCAATTCCCGCGACATAACGGAACGGCTGAAAGCCGAGGAAGCGCTGATCGAGTCGGAACAGAAACTGTCGCTGCATATCAGGCAGACTCCGCTCGCGGTGATCGAGTGGAACACGAACATGGAGGTGATCGACTGGAATCCGTCAGCCGAGCGGATTTTCGGATTTACCTCCGCGGAAGCCGTCGGCAGGCATGCATTCGAACTCATGATCCAGGAAGAGCAGCGCGCTGAAATGAAGGATATCTGGAAGAAGCTGCTTGAAAACAAGGGAAGTATGCGCGGATTGCTGAGCAGCTCCACCAAAGAGGGACGCCGGATCTACTGTGAATGGTACAACACGCCGCTCGTCGCCCAGACCGGGGTCGTTATCGGCGTCGCATCACTCATACTCGACATCACCAATCGCATTGAAGCCGAGACCTCTCTCCGCAACAGCGAGGAAAGATACCGGTTATTTTTCGAAGAGGATCTGACGGGCGATTACCTCTCCGCCCCCGACGGGACCTTACTTGCATGCAATCCCGCATTCGCGAAGATATTCGGATTCCCGTCGGTCGATGCCGCACTCCGGACGAACATATATCAATTGTATCCCGACGGGCAGATACGGAAGTCGCTCCTGGTCAATCTGAGGAAAGAACGAAAACTCGATTTCCACGAACTCGAATTACGCCGGCTCGATGGAAAACCCGTCTACATCATCGAGAACGTGGTCGGCGCCTTCGACGACGCGGGGGAACTCGTCGAGATAAAGGGGTACATGTTCGACAATACCGAACGCAAGCGGCTCGAGCGACAGCTCATACAGGCGCAGAAAATGCAGAGTCTCGGAACGCTCGCCGCCGGAGTCGCCCACGATTTCAACAACGTGCTTTCGATACTTGACGGCAGTCTGAGTCTTCTGAGACCGAACATCACCGACGAGGGATTGCATAAATATATCACGATGGGAGAGATGGCAGTGCAGCGCGGCGCTGATGTCGCGGGGCGGCTGCTAACGTTCGCGCGAACCGAGGATCTGAAGCTCGTGCCCTTCAGACTCGATAAGGTGGTTCAGGAATTGACGAAGGTGCTGAATCATACCATCGATAAAAAAATCATCGTAGACGCCGAAATTCCCGGAGATCTTCCCTTCATCAAGGGAGATCAAGGGCAGGTCTACCAGATGCTGCTAAATATGTGCATTAATTCGCGCGATGCGCTTCTCGATCCTGACAGGGAGGAAACGCCGGGACGCATATCCTTCTCTGCCGTGAAGGTGGAGGGGAATTCGCTCATCGATAAGTTCCCCGAAGCGTCCGATCAGCTCTACGTTAAAGTTTCGATCTCTGATAACGGCATGGGGATGTCCGATACAGTTCGGCAGCGAATATTCGATCCCTTCTTCACCACCAAACCGATAGGCAAGGGGACGGGGCTCGGCCTATCGGTCGTCTACGGTATGGTGAAAAGCCATCAGGGCTTTATCGAAGTGGAGAGCAGCACAGGTGTCGGGACGACGTTCGATATCTATCTGCCTGCGCTCGTGGTCGAACAGACTGCACAGCCGGATTGCAGCTCAGTCGCGGCGGCCCGGGGTTCGGAAACCATCCTGATCGTCGAAGACGAAGAGATGATGCAGACGATCCTCTCCGAGATGCTGAAATCGCACGGGTACGAAGTATTGCAGGCGCGCGACGGCGTGGAAGGACTTACCATCTTCAATCAGGAGTGCGACCGGATCGGTGCGGTGATTCTCGACATGGGATTGCCCCGGCTTTCGGGGCAGGAGCTGTTCAAACGCATGAAGCACATGCGGGAGAACGTGAAGGTCATCGTCGCCAGCGGCTTCCTGGAGGCGGAGCTCCGCGAATCGCTCTACACCGCAGGGATAAAGGCATTCGTGCAGAAACCGTACAAAACGAAAGATATGCTGACGATCATCCGCGATGTATTCGATACTGCCGCCTAGGTTTTGAGTTTTTCATTATCTTTCGTATTTTCTATCCATCCCTCTTCCTTATTACTCTAATCGCAGGAATATTTTCATGAATGCTACGATAGTTGGTACGGGTTATGTCGGACTTGTTATGGGCGCGGTACTCGCGGACTCCGGGAATAATGTCGTCTGTGTCGATATAGATGAGAAAAAGGTGAAGAAACTGGTGAAAGGTGTGATACCGATATACGAGCCGGGACTCGAGGAAATCGTCAAGCGGAATTATAAAGAAAAACGCATCTCGTTTACTACGAATCTGCCGGATGGCGTCAGGCATGGATTGATCATCATGCTCTGTCTCCCGACTCCGCAGGATGAAGACGGCTCGGCCGATCTCAGTCACGTGCTGAAATGTGCATCCGATATAGCGGGTCTTTTGACTGAGTACCGAGTCATCGTCAGCAAGAGCACGGTGCCGGTCGGTACCGTCGATAGAATCCGGGCGATCATGTCCGATAAGACCGAAGTCCCATTCGACGTTGTTTCCAATCCGGAATTTCTCAAGGAAGGAGCTGCCGTGCAGGACAGCATGAAGCCGGACCGGATCGTCGTCGGCACGTCGAGTGAAAAGGCGGGCAAACTGATGAGAGACCTCTACGCGCCGTTCGTCCGCACGGGAAATCCGATTATCATGATGGACGAATATAGCTCGGAAATGACCAAGTACGCAGCGAACGGGTTTCTGGCGACCAAGATATCCTTCATGAACGATCTTGCGAATCTCTGCGATAAGGTCGGCGCCGACATCGAGCTGGTCAGGAGAGGTATGGGTTCGGATCCACGCATCGGCCCGCAGTTCCTCTTTCCGGGACTGGGATACGGCGGTTCATGTTTCCCGAAAGATGTCAAGGCGCTCATTAGAACTTCCGAACAGCACGGCCACCCGTTATCGATCCTGAAATCCGTCGATACCGTAAATGTGAAGCAGCGAAAGATTATCATCGAAAAGATCGACCGCCACTTCGGCGGGAATCTTACCGGCAAGACTTTCGCATTGTGGGGATTGTCGTTCAAACCGATGACGGACGATATCCGGGAAGCCCCGTCGATCGACCTCATCAAAGTCCTGCTGGAACGCGGAGCGACCGTCCGGGCACATGATCCCATCGCAACGGAAAATGTACAGCGGATCTTCCCGAAAGAAATTTCATATTTCGAAAAAGCGTATGAGACGCTTAAAGGAGCGGACGCACTCGTGATCGTCACTGAATGGAATGAATTCCGGAATCCGGACTTCGAAGAGATGAAGAAAAATCTCAAGAAGGCGGTCGTATTCGACGGACGCAATATCTACGATCCGAAAGATATGGCGGCGCAGGGATTCACGTATTATGGAATCGGCCGGGGCGGCGACCGAAACAGCGGAGCAGAGGAAAACGGCTCCGGGATAAGAAATACCGAAAAGAATTGACTCGATATACGGGATCAGACTAAAACAAAGCGGAGAGTATGCTTCCGGCATGCGGCTCCGCTTAGTTTTTAAATGAGCAATAATCCGAACGCCGGCATAATATAAAATGGCCCGACCACATCTCTTTGTTCCATGTATTGTCGATCAATTCTATCCCGAAACGGGGATCTCGGCGGTTAAAATCCTCCGGATGGTCGGACGGGATCCGATCTATAATCCCGAACAGACCTGTTGCGGACAGACCGCGTTCAATGCGGGCTATCACGACGATGCGATCTCGGTCGCAGAACGGTTTATAGAAGTTTTCAGGGATGCGGAAGAGATTGTCGCGCTCTCGGGATCCTGTGCCGCGATGGTCAGCGTACTCTATCCGCAGATCGGCTTTCCTCAGTCGTTGAAGGCAGAGATCGATCAAATCGCTGCCCGCACCTACGAGTTCACATACTATCTCGTCAGACGTATCGGGGTAACCGATCTCGGGGGGGTATTCGACGGGAAAGTTGCCTACCATGATTCCTGCCACATTCTCCGCGAACTACGAATCTCCGAGGAGCCGCGAATGCTCCTCCGGGGAGTGCAAGGGCTTGACCTGGTCGAGCTCGAGGCAACCGACCGCTGTTGCGGATTCGGAGGCATGTTCGCGGTCAAGTTTCCGGATGTCTCAGTTGCAATGGGAGAAGATAGGCTCGGCATGATCGGACGTGCCGACGCCGACATAGTCGTAGGATGCGATAACAGTTGTCTCATGCACCTGCAGGGACTTGCGGAAACGCGCAATATCGGACTGAAAACCATGCATATTGCGGAATTCCTCGCACGATGTATACCGGGCAATGGAGGAAAAGCCCTATGAATCGGAAGCAAAATTTCCGGATGAGTGTGCAATCGGCGGTCCGGGATGACGCGCTCCGTGCGAAAGTCCGGAAATCCACATCGACCGCATTGTTGAAGCGAAAGGCGACCGTCGACGAGCTGCCGGAATGGGAAGAACTCCGAACCAGGGCGCATGAGATTAAGAAAACGGTTATCGAAAACCTTCGCGGATATACGGAGGAGTTCGAACAGAATGCCCGGAGAGCCGGATGCATCGTGCACCATGCACAGAACGCTGCCGATGCCAACCGGATTGTGAAGGATTTGCTGCGAGACGCCCGGGCGGTACGCGTCGTCAAGTCGAAGTCGATGGTGACGGAGGAGATCGGACTGAACCATGCCCTGGCAGAGGCCGGAGTACGCGTTCTGGAGACCGACCTCGGGGAGTACATTCTGCAGCTCGCTGGCGAGCCCCCGTCGCATATAACTGCTCCTGCAATGCATAAATCGCGCGCCGATATCGGGAAGCTGTTCGCGGAGAAGCTCGGCATCCCGTATACCGATGACCCGCAGCTACTGACCTCGGTTGCGCGGGAACGTCTCCGGGACGAATTTCTGAATGCTTCGGCAGGGATCAGCGGCGTCAACTTTGCATGCGCGGATACCGGTACGATCGTTGTGGTGGAGAACGAAGCGAACGCCCGCATGTGCACCGTGCTGCCGGAGATACACATTGCGGTGATGAGTATCGAGAAGATCATCCCCTCGATTGACGATATTCCCCTTTTTCTGAAGTTGCTTTCACGGAGCGCTTCCGGACAGAGAGCGACGAGCTATGTGTCGCTCATCAACGGTCCACGTGGCGGTGTGAATCCCGACGGTCCGGGAGAGGTGCATATCGTCGTCCTCGACGGCGGAAGAACGATCCTCGCCCGGCATCCCGAATGGAAGGAAGCGCTGTACTGTATCAAATGCGGCGCTTGCATGAACATATGTCCGGTCTACCAGACCATTGGAGGACATGCGTACGGCTCGGTATATCCCGGACCCATAGGATCGGTTCTGTCGCCGCTGCTGTTCGGTATGAAAACCTCCAAGGACCTGCCGTTCGCGTCGTCATTATGCGGAGCATGCACCGATATCTGTCCGGTGAAAATCGATCTGCATCATTTGTTGTTCCGGGAGCGCCGGGAAGTAGTGGATAGAGGCTTGAAGTCGAGAACGGAGAGGATGATGATGCATATGTGGCGCTGGATTATGCGTTCGCCCGGAAGGGTGGAAGCAGCAGGTCGGGTCGGTTGGTTTCTGCAGCGGTTGTTCGGGAATAAACTTCATGTTCCGGGCTGGACGCCCCGTCGCAGATTTCCGAAGCTTGCCGGGAAAAGCTTCCGGAAGCTCATGCGTGAGCGAATGTAACGCGAGTCTCCGCGTGACATACGCCGCTAAGCCACCTATATCTTTAAGAAAAATTTTTCTATGGCTATTTCAATCGATCTTCCCACGCTCTTTTCCGACCGGCTCAAGGATAACGGCGGTTGGTGCGAAAGGGCGCATACAGCCTCGGAGGTGACGGCGATCCTTCGGAAAAAACTTCCGTTTCCGGCAGCATCCGTCTACTACAGTGGACGTGCCGACACGATCGTCGACGGGCGAATAGGAAGCATCATAGCAACTGCGATCTCATCGGTCGCCGCGCAGGATCTCCGGAACGCACTTGCCACAGCGGAGGCGGGCATTACCGGTTGCGACGGACTTGTCGCGGAGACCGGTACCGCGGTATTGATCGCCTCTGAGGATGAGCCGAGAATTCTCTCGCTCCTTCCCGCACGGCATATTGTCATCGCCGACATCCGGCAGATCCATGCTGATCTTTCAATCTGCCTGAAAACCATACGCCGGGACGGCGCTCCTCATCTTCCTTCGATGACGTTAATATCCGGTCCCAGCCGCACATCGGATATCGAGAAAACGTTGGTCTTCGGCGTACACGGTCCGCGTGAGTTCGGGGTGATAGTGGTGGGGGAGTGAGGGGGAGTAGCGAAGATCGGTTGAAGAAATGACAGAATTCTGATTGCTAATTTTATAAAGAACTTCCAAGCATAAATAAAAAATGGCTAAATAATTTCTACCTATTACTTAGCCATTAGCGCTCCGTACCGCTAACGGGATTTGAACCCGTGTTTCCGCCTTGAGAGGGCGGCGTCCTAAACCCCTAGACGATAGCGGCAAAGCCTTGAGAATCGGTCTGTGAACTTTATATATCGAGCCGGTCAGAAGTGAAGAATCTCACGCAAAGGCGCAAAGAGTATATGGGTGAAAGATGACAACTCAGCCCACGTGTTACATGCTTGGACATCATTTGGAGGTAAGATTATATCGTCCTTTTACTACTTTGTGTATCCTTTGCGTCTCTGCGTCTTTGCGTGTATAAGA
>CAZBUK010000077.1:1367-18952 GCA_964495085.1 uncultured Ignavibacteriales bacterium | reverse complement strand
TTCATCGAACCAATAAACATAAGGAATAAAGCCATGTTAGAAATGAGCGATTCTGCGGCAGTATGGGTCAACGTCATAAACGCGACGCTCGGAATAGCGACACTGCTGTGTCTTGCGGTAGTCTGTTACGTGGTTGTGAAGGAGGTTATTGCTCGTGTCGCCAAACCGGTGCATGCAGTCGATCCGCACGTATTTGAAGTCCCCGAACTCGGGCTTACAATGACCGATGGAGGGGAAAAGCTGTATGACGACGATGAAAGGGCGTTCGGTTAATCCAAGCCACGCAAAGAATAGCGGGATGAATATGAAATGTCCATTTCTTAAGGAAACCCGGGTTAAATTCTGCCAGGTATCGCCGATCAAAAAGATGATCGTGAGCGATCAGGGAGATACAGCGATTGAAAAATGTTCGACCGCTCAATGGACGAGCTGCCCGGTCGCACAACAGCGCGGAAAGGATTTCCAGCACCATCAGAACTGTCCGTTCCTGCAGGAATCGTTCGTTCAGTACTGTTCGCTCTCGTCGGTGACGAAATTCATCCCTTACAGCGAAGCGCCGTTCTCTCGCTGCAGCAACAGCAATCACCAGTATTGCGAACATTACATTTCGCTTGCCTATCCTGAATCTGCCGGAAAAAAATTCAGCGAAAAGGAAGATCCGGGGCAAAACGGGAAAGATCGGCCGCAGGAGTATATAGTCGAGGGAATCAGGATGCCTTCACGGCTCTTCTATACTCCGAATCACATGTGGTTTGACAGGAGTGAGGACGGTTCCTGCCATGTGGGTGTCGACGCTTTCTTTACGAGAGTTTTCGGTCCGGTTGAAGCGGTGAGCTTCGTGACTACAAAGGGGGTAAACAGGCCTTCGGTAGTTCTTACGGTCAACGGAGTCGATATGGAGGTTGTATTTCCGAATAAGTTGCTGCTCACCGGGCTGAATGTATACCTTCGTGCGACACCCGATAAATTGACTGCAGATCCGTACGGTTCGGGTTGGCTTTTCGAAGGGCTTGAAGTCCGAGGCGGTTCGCGGGAGGAAGATTTTTTAAGCGGCCGTAAAGCCAGAGTCTGGATGAAATCGGAAGCAGAGCGTCTTACAAGGTATGTACATGCGGAGCTCAGCCGGGTTGAGCTGAACGGGAGCATGCTTATGACGGACGGGGGAGAATGCCCTCAATCGCTCGCCCTCAGTCTGAACCGGGATGAGCTTCTAAGAGTTTTTCATAGCTTTTTCTCGCCATATGTATCCTGGAGGATTCAAGGGTGAATAACAAAGGCATTATGTTTTTTTTCGGCGGTTTTTTTACCGTGCTTTTATTCGGTTGGTTTGTGTTCCCGACTCTACTTTATGAGAAGATCGAGCAGCCGATTCAGTTCAGCCATAAGACGCATACGGAAATGGCGGGAATGTCATGTAGCGATTGTCATTACACCGGCGCCGACGGTCGTTTCAACGGACTTCCGAAGAATGAAAGCTGCGAGATGTGCCATAGTACACAGATCGGAGAGACGGAGGCTGAAAGGCTGTTCATCGACGAGTACCTCTCGCAGGGGAGAGAAATACCCTGGCTGGTGTATTCGCGACAGCCGGAAAACGTGTACTTTCCCCATGTCGCACACATAGAACTGGGAAAGGTGAGCTGCGAATCCTGTCATGGCGATCACGGGACTACAGAATTCCTCCGGCCGTTTCAAAGGAACAGGATAAGCGGCTATAGCCGGGATATCTGGGGCAGGTCGATATCCAGAATCCGCAATCCCGAAGGGAGCGGAATGAAAATGAACGACTGTATTCGATGTCATGAAAGCGACGAGCTCGTAATCGGTTGCATCGGTTGTCATAAATAATTGGAATCAATACGGTTATCTTGAATTATCTAATGTTATGGGTAAACAATTTTCACGTCGGAACATTTTAAAAATAGTCGGCGGTTCTGTCGCAGGTTTGGTATTCACCCCGATCCCCTGGAAGATCCTCGATGATGTATCTATATGGACTCAGAATTGGTCCTGGATGCCGGTACCGTTAAAAGGAGAAATATCATTCAAATTCTCTGTATGCACGATCTGTCCTGCCGGTTGCGCGGTTAAAGCGAGATGTGTCGGAGAACAACCGGTCAGCTTGTGGCCCGTGGAAGGGCATCCGGTCAATTCTGGTGCATTGTGCCCTCTCGGATTTGCCGGACATCATCTCCCATACCATCCGGCTCGCCTTGCAGAACAGGTCCGGATCATCAGGCACGGAAAAAACGTTTCGACGACGGCCGTCTCAATCGATGAGATCTACAGGCAAGTTGCCGGTGCTATTCAATCGCTTCGACCGGGTGAAAAGATCGCCGTATTCGATCAACGTCCCGGCCGAACGATCTCCCACCTTTACAGAAGATTTCTGGCCGGAACGAACGATGGAATCTACTGCTCTCCGCGGCCGGATGAGACGATCCATAAAATGATTGGCAGGACCTACGGTCCGGTCGGCTTCGACGTCGAGAACGCATCGACCATCATCAGTTTCGGGACGCCGGTAGTGGAAGATTGGGGAATACCCGGCAGGGTCGTTAATGCGATACAGAAAAGGGCTAATTCAGACCGAAAGCTGCGATTGATCCAGGTCGAGACGAGGTTTTCTCAATCTGCCTCCGTTGCAGATAGATGGCTTCCGATTAATCCCGGTACCGAAGCAGTGCTGGCACTCGGCATTGCCCACATCCTGGTACGGGATGGCCTCGTCGATTTACACAGTTTAGCTGCAAAGATTAAGGATTTTGACCTCTACAAACAAACCATCATAAACTTTACTCCCGAAAAGGTATCTGAAATAACCGGACTGAGAATCGACGAGATACGGAGCGCAGCGAAAGAACTTGTCACCCATACACCGGCGCTGGCGATCTGCGGCTCCGAACCTGCAGGCGGACCGATGAACGAGCAGCAGCAGACTGCGATCCAGGGTCTGAACATTCTTCTCGGAAACGTCGGAAAAGAAGGCGGGTTGGTTTTCCGTCGTGATCTGCCCTTTCCAATCTCGGAAGCGGAAGCCGATGCGGTGCCCGAATCGGGGCTTAACGAAATTCCCGACGGTACGGTCAAAGTGCTCATCATCGACGGGACCGAATCCGGGAACGCGATGCCATGGAGAGTACTGCAGAAAAAACTCTCCGGCGATTCAGCGATTGTCCTGAGTTTGTCTCCGTATCTTGTAGGTTGGACCAAGTATGCGGATTATGTGATTCCTTCGCCGACGTATCTCGAATCGCTGCAGGACATTCCCGTCTCCTTCGATTCAGTGAAATCCGGATACGCAATATCGGCGCCGTTGGTTAAACCGCAGCGTGATACGACCGAACCGATTGAAGTCCTGAAAGGAATTGCACGGGCGGCGGGATTATCCGGTGCGGTTGAGGGATCAGCGAAACATATCGAAGATTATATGAAAGAACGTGTAGGGCAAATACACAAAGAGGGAAGGGGATACGTCTACGGTAGCCGAAACGGGCGGTCGATATCAGTTTCGGATATCGGAACTTCACAGCAAATGTGGAATCAATTAACGGCCGGCGGATACTGGATCGACGATCCGGCAGAACAGCCGAATATCTCCGGGATAGAACTGCTCGGAGGCTCAACGGGGTTCGATAATCTGCTCTCCGGAACCGACTCCGACGCCGGGCTGCAACAAACATACCCCCTCGTCTTGATTCCATTCGGATGGAGAGGAGTTGTCGACAGCGGACCGGTATCGCCGCTGCTCACGAAACTATATCAGGAGAGCGATTATCGTCAATGTACGAACAAGGCGCTGATCAATCCCCAAACCGCAAGGACGTACCGGTTAAGAGAAGGCAGGAAAGCTGTTCTCGAAACCAAAACAGGCCGAATCGAAGTGGTGGTCATCGCGAGCGAGGAAGTGATGCCCGGAGTCGTTCACGTAGCGCTCGGACCCGACAGCGACAGCCTGACGGGTCGAAGAAAAGTCGCGATTCAGACGAGTATATTGTCGGTTTGTGATCTAAGTGAAGACAATACCTGGCGGGTGACACGAGCCCGCACGGTATCCGCATCATGAATATGAACAAGCAAGCAATTCAATTTTGAATACGCAAGGCGAAGCATTATGGAAGCTCGGAGTAAAATAAAAAATAAAATTCAGACACCGGCCCGCTATGGAATGGTCATAGACCTTGATAAGTGCAACGGATGCGGAGCATGCTCGATAGCCTGTGCGGTGGAGAACAACCTGCAGCCCGCGGCGCCCGATGCCGACAGCAGGACGGGCAATACATGGATGCGCCTGTATAAGGTCAGCAACGGAAAAGGATTTCCCGATAACAGGGCGGCGTATGTGCCGATGTTCTGTCAGCAGTGCGAGCACAATACACCTTGCGTCGGTGTCTGCCCGCAGAATGCGGTGGAACTCGATCCGATGAGCGGCATTGTGGCGCAGATACCCGAACGATGCTTCGGTTGCAGATATTGTATGGCCGCATGTCCGTACCAGGCACGCTATTTTAACTGGTGGGATCCGAAGTGGCCGGAGGGAATGGAGAAGACGCTCAATCCCGATGTCTCTCCGCGTATGCGCGGAATTGCTGAAAAATGCAACTTTTGTCATGGCAGGTGGCAGAGTGCGAGGGCGAAAGCGGCAGCCGAAGGCCGCAGGGAACTCGAAGACGGCGAGTATATCCCGGCTTGTCAGCAGAGCTGTCCTACCGGCGCGATCGTTTTCGGCGATCTCAACGATTCCGGCAGCCGTGTATCACAACTGAAAAACGAACCGGGCACATTCAGAATTCTCGAATCGCTCGGAACGGAATCGAAAGTATATTATCATACGAAGAGGGAATGGCTCCGCCGGTTAGTCGATCGTCAAATATCAAGCGAGCATAAGGAGGCCGTTCATGGATAAGAAGTTGCTGCTGCGGGGAGTGACCAGAGCTCCGTTCAACAAATTCATACTCCGTCTGATCCCCTGGTTCGTTATACTCGGAATCGGCGCGTATGCAATGTTTGCGATATTTTACAAAGGCCTTAACCTGACCAATATGGACAACAGGTTTGCATTCGGTTTGTGGATCTACTTCGATCTTACCATCATAGCGCTCGGTGCGGGTGCATTCTTCACCGGTCTGCTGCTGTATGTATTCAAACGGCATGAATTCAAATCTGTCATCAACAGTGCGGTGGTTCTCGGATTTATATGCTACAGCGGCGCGATAGCCGCGCTCGTCGTTGATGTCGGCCAGCCGTTGCGTGCGTGGTTCACGCTCTACCGTCCGAATGCACATTCGATGCTTGCGGAGGTTACCTTCTGCCTGTCGCTCTATCTCACGGTACTCGCGATCGAATACACACCGCTCATTCTCAAGAACAGGCAGCTGAAACGCATACCTTCGTTTCTTGTTTTTGAGTTCAACCTGCATAAACTGATGCCGGTTCTCGCGGGTCTCGGTGCGGCCCTGTCGTTCTTCCACCAGGGATCGCTCGGCGGCATGTTCGGCATACTGAGCGGTCAGCCGTTCTCTTTCCGCGAAACCTTTTTCGTATTCCCGACAACCTTCTTCCTCTTCGTCCTCTCCGCGATCGCTGTGGGACCGAGTTTTATTTTACTGACAACCTGGGGAGTTTCGAAGATTTCGAAACGCAACCTTGTCAAGAGAGACGTGTTGATGAGCCTTGGTAAAATCTCGGGCATTCTGCTCATTATGTATGTTATGTTGAAATCTGTGGACACGTTGATCTGGATCAACCGGACTTCTCCGTCACTCGGTTTTACGGCGGCGGATCACTATTCCTATCAGCCGTTCGGATTCTGGATTCTCATCGTGGAAATTATTCTTCTGGGGCTGGTACCGGGTTTGATTCTGATAAGCAAAAGACTGCGTGCAAAGACAGTGTGGCTGGTAAGCGGCGCTGCATTGGCATGCGCAGGCATCGCGCTCAACCGGTTCGTAACAACCATTCAGACGCTGTCTCTGCCGACGCTCCCGTTTGCGGATTTCCTGATGTACATTCCATCGTGGCAGGAAATCGCGGTATTCGGCCTGGTCATCAGTTATGGAATAATTCTTTATTCGTTTTCATTCAGATACCTGCCGCTCTTTCCTCAGGAGAGAGAGCTCAATCAAAACCTAACGGAGGTTTAATATGTTTCCATGGGTGCATGAATTCAGATGGGAGATCGGTCATATTATTTTTACGGGAGGATTCACGGTCGCTTCCATAATCATCGCGATGACCCTCGTCCTTGCGGTTAAGAAATTGATCATGAGCTATCGCCAGCGAAAGGTTGACTATATCCTGTGGCACTCTGCGTTCGAAGACTTTCCGGCCCAGACACGTATGTGCCGTCATGAAATGAGCGGAGCGTTGAAACAGCGAACCTGTGGAAACTTTTTCGATTGCGGCAACTGCGAAGTTAATAAAAAACTTATGGAGCGCGGCGTAACCGATGCGATCTTCGCAGGCGCGGGCAACGACGGAAACGTCGAAATTCTCGGGTTGCACATGCCGTTGGACCGTATGTATCACCGAGGGCATACCTGGGTGAAGGAGGAGATCGACGGCACGTATACGATCGGTCTCGACGATTTTGGAAAGCGTCTCATCGGCAAGCCCGACGAAGTGGTGCTTCCGAATATAGGAGAAGAACTTCGAACAAACGGGACCGCATGGCAGGTGAAAACCAAGGGAGCCGATACCCGGATACTTTCACCGATTGACGGTGAAATCGTTGAAACGGGCGGACCGGACCAGGGATGGTTCCTGAGGGTCAAACCGAAGCATGAGAAACCGGATACCGCTCACCTTTTACGGGGGAGGGAAGTGAAAGGTTGGCTGATGAGGGAGATCGAACGGCTTCAATTTTCTCTGGCTTCCGACGGCGTCGGAGCCGCGCTCGCGGACGGCGGTGTCCTGATCGACGATCTTCCCCGGGCTCACCCGGATGCGGACTGGGACGGCGTGTTCGGAGAGATGTTTCTCGAACCTTAATGACCTTTAGGGTTCGTACCTCAGACGCACGGGCGCGGTGACCTTCGCGTCCGTGTGTTGTTTCCTTCCCGATATAACAGACTACCGAAGGGTTTTATTCCTGTTTAAAGCGGGGGAGCTCGTATTTCTTTATCTTTTCGTATAAGGTCGAGCGGTCGATTCCGAGAACGGATGCCGTCTCCTTAATATTTCCGTTCAGGTTCTTCAGGGTCGCTTCGATTACCCTCTTTTCTATATCCTGCAGCGTCATATCGGTAGGAAACTTCCAGCCGTTCTGCTGATCTTTCCGGATGGTCATGAAGGTAAAATCCTCTTCGGAGAGGACTCCTGCTTTACAAGTCACCATCGCGCGTTCGATCGCGTTCTCAAGTTCACGGACGTTCCCGGGCCATTGGTGATCGATCAGAATCCGGAGAGCATTCTCAGTTATATCGTCCACTTCTTTTCCCAACTCGTGTGATAATCGTTCAATAAAATGCCGGACAAGGAGCGGCACGTCCTCTCTGCGTTCGCGCAGCGGCGGGATATGAATATTAATGACGTTCAGTCTGTAATAGAGTTCCTCGCGAAACCGGCCCTCTTGAACTGCGTCGGCAAGATCCATGTTCGTTGCCGCGATTATTCTGACATCGACGCGGATTTCGTCGGTACCGCCGACGCGGTAAAAGGTTTTCTCCTGCAGTACCCGGAGAAGATCCATCTGGAGTTTCGCGGGGATATCGCCGATCTCATCCAGAAAGACGGTTCCTCCGTTCGCAATTTCGAACTTGCCTCGTTTCTGTGATGTTGCCCCCGTAAATGCGCCTTTCTCATAGCCGAAGAGTTCCGATTCGAGCAGGGTTTCGGCGAGTGCGGCACATGATACGCAGATAAAGGGTTTCTCCGCCCGGTCGCCGGAGAAATGGATCGCCCTGGCGATGAGCTCTTTTCCCGTGCCGCTCTCTCCCTGGATGAGTACTGTGCTCTTCATGCTCGCGACGTCGCGTATGAGCTCAAAGATCTCATGCATTTTGGCGGTTTTACTGATGATATCATGGAAGCTGTACTGCCGCTGCAATTTCTTCCGAAGCAGGATGTTCTCCCGCTGCAGGTTTTTGATCTTGATGATCCGCTCGACGAGAATCGAGATCTCCTCGGGATTGCAGGGTTTCACAATATATTCCTGAGCCCCTTCCTTGAGTGCGGTTATCGCGGTATCGACCGTGGCGTGAGCCGTAATGATGATAATCGAGGCGTCGGGATGGAAGTTCTTAAGCTGCATCATGGTCTCGATCCCGTCCATGCCCGGCATTTTCAAGTCCACAAAATACAGCGCATATTCCTTAGTGCGTGCTTTATCGAGCGCTTCGCGGCCCGATAAAGCCGTATCTGTCGTATAGCCGTCCTCGCGCAGCCATGCCGCGAGGGATTCACAGGCGATTTCGTCGTCGTCGACTACCAATACTTCCCATAATTTTCTCATTTGAATTTCTCCGTCATATTCTCTTTCAATAATAATGTACAATTACCGCAGAGGGTAACCCCTTTCCGGTCGAGAGACCTGATATTTGTCGAGAGCGACATCGGACAGCCGACATCGGTGCAGTGCGTCAAGCCGAAGAGATGGCCGGTTTCGTGAACCACCTCTTTCAATACCCTCGCTATAAGCAGCTCCCGGTCGGCGGAAAACCCGTAAAACTCCTGTCGAAGCCGCGCGGTCGATACGACGCCGACCTTTCCTTCGAATTGTGCATGCCCGTAGACAAAACTCAGCACAGGAATAAATAGATCCCGGTCCGTCAGCGCCAGAAAGCGCATGGCATCTTTCGGGACCTCTGCATGCATCATCTTCAGTATTTCGATAGAGCTGTACTGCAATCTTTTAGAATCGTATGCGTGCCCAGGCATCCCGAGTGGGGAATGCCTTTTGATCCCGATGCCGAACGTATGCCAGAGGCATAGCTCGGATGATTCGAGAATGTCGTCCTCGATGGAATCGATTGCAGCCAGATATAAGAGCTTCACTCAATCGGCTCCGTCGGTTCGGGACCGCCATCGCCGTTCTCCTGTCGCCGCGGAAGATAGACGCTGAAGGTCGATCCCTCATGGTAGATGCTCTTTACGTCGATATCTCCTTTATGCGCCTGGACAATACCGTATACCACGGCCAAACCGAGCCCGACTCCTTTTCCTTCCGTCTTGGTTGTGTAGAACGGCTGAAATAGATTTTTCAACTGTTCGGGAGTCATTCCCTCGCCCGTATCCTGCACCTCGATGATAATGCCGTCGCGCGATATTTCCCTTCGTGTGGAAAGTTGCACCAGCCGGAGGGGACTCTCGAGCGTCGCTTCTGCCGCATTCATGACAAGGTTAATAATCACCTGTTGAATCTGGGATCTGTCGCATACAATATGGGGTAGTTGACTGTCCAGATTGAGGGTGAGCTTTACTTCCATCATATTGAGCTTGTGGTCGAGCAACGATATGGTGGTGTTAACGATTTCATTGAGATCGGCCTTGGCCTTCTGCGCACGCGACCGACGGGAAAACGCCAAAAGGTCCGTAACGATTCGTCCGACCCGCGAGGTCTCGTTCGTTACCTGCGACAGATATTTTTTGAATTCGGGGAGCCGGTCTGGGGGTATGCCGTCCTCCTTGACGATCCGCTGCATGAGATGAGAGAGATTCAGAATACTGTATAGCGGATTGTTGATCTCATGGGCGACACTCGCTGCAAGCTGACCGAGAGATGCGAGCCGGTCGGTAGCCATTAATCTGCGGTGTGCTATCTCGAGCTGGTTCGTACGCTGTTCTACTTTCGTCTCCAATTTCTGTGTAAATTGATTTATCTCGTTCAGCGCTTCAGCGAGGCGTTCGCGCATGAGATTGAACGATTGTGCCAGTTTCTCAAGCTCAATGCTGCTCTCGATATGAATCGGTTTATCGAGCTGCATTTCGCTGACCGCCCGCGTACCCTCGATAAGCTGCTTGATAGGCGCAACTACGAATTTTCTCGTGAATATAAAAATGAACAGGCCGATCAGCACGATGTTGATGCCTACCGTCATCAGATTATGGATCTGCGCAGCCCGGATCTCCCTGTCGACTTGATTCAGATCGAGCGAAACGTCGAGGACTCCGAGTACATTGATATCCGGCGGGTGAGCGTGGCATTCCGCTTCGCTGCATGAAGATTCGTTATATATGGGGGTTATCATACCCAGTTTCCGCTGCCCGTCGCTCCCTTGAAATATGCGAGCACGGTAGGGTGTATCGACTTTTATCAACGGTTCCGTGGTTGCATGGCAGAGAATACAGGCTTCCGCTTCGATATCGACCTGTTCCGTATCACCGGGTCGGGTAGAGAAGGTAATCAATCCGTCCTTATTGTAGTATCTGATGCGATCGATCCCTTGCTCATGAGCAATCGTCCGCATGATCGTGTAAGCATCCTCGCGGTGATCGGCAAGCATGGCATGCCAGGTTGCAGATGTAATACTTCTCGAAAGCTGCTCGGATCCTTCGATCATGGTATTGATGATCTGCGTTTCCTCGCGTTTGATATTGATATATCCGGTAATGGTGGAAATTATTATAAGAATGACCGTCAAGGATAAAACTAACTGCAGTGAAAGTCTTTTTGGCATAGTATTCCCCGGGAAATTACCATCTCGGTGTCGATATGTGCAAATTACATACCATAGAATTATCCCGATTTTGGTTAGATTTTGTACACTTTTCTAGTAGAATTTCCTAAAAGTAATTGGGATCGCGGGCGAAATTCCGAGATTTGCGGATAAATGGGTAGGGTGTCCATTCCAAAGCACTACCGGAAATTATAAACCCATACCAATGAAGAAGGGAGGGGAGTGATCAATCAAATCCGGCTGTAATGATAGATCCGGATTTTGATATAAGTTTGTCCTTAAGTAATCCCTTTAATATATTGTTGAATCGTATTTTATCGGCTTTTAACTGACGTTTTAGTTGCAGGGGTGTCATCGGACCGGATTCGAGTAGAGCTCTGAGAATCCTCCCCCTGAATTGTCTGTCTGAACCTTTGAAAGGCGATTGTTTGAGGTAGTGTGCGCTCTTCGTGTTCAGGTTCCGGTATTTCCTTTTCAGCATAGCCCCGTAGTCCATCAACGCATAGTACCAATGTCTCGGGTTTTCATGGTCGAGTGTGCAGGCAAGGACTCCCCGTATCTCATTGTCGTTCACCTTTCTCCTTCGTCTGAAAAAGTAGTAGATAATCGCGGTTCTGATGTTGGTTTCGATTAGAATTGCAGGTTTGTTATAGATGAATGCCGCTAATGCTGCGGATGTCGCCGGTCCGATGCCTGGGAGCGATACAAGCATTCCCGGATCGGATGGCAGCTTCCCGTTGTATTCCCGGAGAATGATTGATACACACTTCTTAAGCGCCAGCGCTCTTCGGTTGTATCCGAGCCCCTGCCAGCGCCGTAAAACTTCGACATCGGGGGTTTCCGACAAAGAACGCAGCGTGGGAAATGAGGAGATAAATTCCAGGTACTTCGGAATGACTCGTTCTACCTGTGTCTGTTGGAGCATTATCTCGGAGACAAGGATACGATATGGATTCCCGGTACGGCGCCAGGGAAGACTGTGTCGACCGTGATCGCTATAAAATGTGCGTACGGTATCTTGAAACCGTCGAATGGATTTTCGATTCAGGAGCATTTTGTCATTTCGAGAATGGCGCAGTATCGGGTCGTCATGCAGATGGTAAGATACTCAGCTCACAATTGACTTCCAAGCTCATTCCTTGCTTTTTATATCGATGAGTTTTACCTTATGCCATACCCTATCAATTCTCCGGCTTCATTTCTCATCACTTATTCCAGGCAAAGGCCCGGTAATGAAAAGTTCATCAGCACTTAAAAGAAAGATAACCGCCATTCAGCGTGCTCTCAGAAAGGAGGGGGTCGACGGCTGGTTGCTCTACGATTTCCGCGGCTCCAACGAATTCGCATCCCATATTATGATGATTCCTCCACACAGGCATCGGACCAGACGGACGTTCTACTACATACCTGCGAAGGGCGTTCCCCAGAAACTGGTTCACAATATTGAACGGTTCAATCTCGATCATCTTCCGGGAAAAAAGCGGATTTTTATCGGTTGGCGTTCGCTCGAGCTTGAGCTCGGCCGCATGCTTATAAAGGCAAATTCCGTGGCGATGGAATATTCTCCGAAAAATGCGCTTCCGTACATATCGGTCGTAGATGCCGGTATCGTCGAGCTGGTTAAACATACAAAAGTTACGGTGGTTAGTTCGGCCGATCTGGTACAGCGATTCGAAGCGGTCTGGACTCCCAAACAGTACCGCGATAACAGGCGGACGGCGGAAATTTGCCTGGCGACCATGCATAAAGCATTCACGTATATCGGAAGATCGTTACGGGCTGGACGGAAAATGACCGAATACAATGTTCAACAATTCATTTTGAAGGAATTCCACCGGCACGATCTCGTCACCGAACATGCGCCGAACTGCTCGGTGAATGCGAACAGCGCCAATCCGCACTACGAACCGACCAGGGAATTCAATTCGCCGATACGAAAAGGAGATTTCGTCCTTATCGATCTTTGGGCGAAGGCGAACTCGCCCGACGGAACATATGCCGATATCACATGGGTCGGATACGCAGGCGAGCGGATTCCCGCGAGGTATGAAAAAATCTTCGATATAGTCCAGGATGCGAGGGATTCTGCATTTCAATTCGTGCGCGACGCGATTGCGCTGGGTAAAACGGTCCGCGGAGCGGACGTCGATGATGTCGCTCGTAAGGTCATCGAATCGCGGGGATACGGAAAGTATTTCGTCCACAGAACCGGACACAGTATCGGCAGGACGCTGCATGCAAACGGAGCACACCTCGATAATCTGGAAACCAGAGATACGCGAAGGATTATCCCGGAGACCTCATTTACGATCGAGCCGGGCATCTATTTCCCCGGCGACTTCGGCATTCGGAGTGAAATAGACGTATTCGTCGAAAAAACAGGAAAGGTTGTCGCGACTGCCGGTCCGCCTCAGGACAAGGTAATACCGATTCTCTAGATAACCGACCGGATTGCAGTGCAGCGGAATTTGGAAGAGGAATTATTATCCCGATTCGTGGATTTCCTGAAGACTCAGGACGTGATGGGTCGCATTTGTATCGGAATTCAGCGCACGAATTCCGTTTAACGCCGCTATTGCGCCTGAGAGGGTCGTGATACACGGAATATTGTAGTGTATTGCCGCACGTCTGATAGATCTTTCGTCAAAGAAAGATTCCTTCCCCAGGGGGGTATTCACTATGAGATCGACTTTGTTGCTCTTGACCAGATCGAGCACATTGGGCCGGCCTTCATTGACCTTGAATACGGATTCACACGCAATCCCTTTCTCGTTGAAGTAGAGCGCAGTACCTTTCGTTGCGATGAGAATAAAACCAAGAGATGCAAACTCCTTCGCGATCGAGAACGATTTCACCTTATCCCTGTCGTTCACACTGAAAAAAACCGTGCCGGAGCGGGGGATCTTTAGTCCTGCAGCCTCCTGCGCTTTTGCGAAAGCCTCGCCGAACGACTGTCCCGCCCCCATAACCTCACCCGTCGATTTCATCTCGGGACCGAGAATCGTGTCAACGCCGAGGAATTTGTTGAAAGGGAAGACCGGCGACTTGACAAAATACCTCCCTACGCTCAGCTCGTCCTTCAGGTGAAAATCTCTGAGTTTTTTCCCCGCCATCAACCGTGCTGCGATCTTTGCGAGCGGGACTCCCGTAGCCTTGCTCACAAAAGGCACGGTTCTCGAAGCCCTGGGATTCACTTCGAGTACATATACCTCGTTGAATTGGACCGCGAATTGTATGTTCAGTAAACCGATAACTGTGAGTTCACGGGCTATTTCCCTTGTGACAGACTTGATCTGTTCCGACTGCTGCGGTGTGATCATGATCGGAGGCAGCACACAGCTGCTGTCTCCTGAGTGTATGCCGGCTTCTTCGATATGTTCCATGATGCCGGCAATGACGACATCTTCGCCGTCGCTCAGCGCGTCGACATCATATTCGAACGCGTCCTCGAGGAACATATCGATCAGGACGGGACGTGCAGATGAAACTTCGACTGCCGATTTCATGTAATGCTGGAGCTGATTGACATCATAGACGATCGACATCGCTCTGCCTCCCAGAACGTAGGAAGGTCTGACCAGCACGGGGTACCCGATTTGAGCAGCAATTTCTCTGGCTTCTTCAAACGACCGCGCCGTTCCGTTCGGCGGTTGTTTGATATTCAGCTTGTGAAGCATCCGTCCGAACCGTTCGCGGTCCTCCGCCAGGTCGATCGAATCGGGTGAAGTGCCGATTATGGGTATTCCCGCATCATGGAGAGCGTTTGCCAGCTTGAGCGGGGTCTGACCGCCGAATTGAACGATCACGCCGTTCGGTTTTTCCATATCGATGATATTCATGACATCTTCGTACGTCAGCGGTTCGAAATAGAGTCGATCGGATGTATCGTAGTCCGTTGAAACCGTCTCCGGATTGCAGTTTATCATTATTGTCTCATACCCGTCCTCTTTCAGTGCGAAAGCTGCATGACAACAACAGTAGTCGAATTCGATGCCTTGTCCGATCCTGTTCGGACCGCTTCCGAGGATGATGATTTTCTGCTTGTCGGTTCCGATGACCTCGTTCTCAGAGGTGTAGGTCGAGTAATAATACGGAGTATACGATTCGAATTCAGCCGCACAAGTATCGACATGCTTATATGCGGGGATGATTTTTTTAGCGATTCGATGTTTTCGGATCTCGAGCTCGCTGATCCCGAATGCTTCAGCAAGACGTTGATCGGAAACACCCCAATCCTTTGCCTTTCTCAGCGTGTGATCGGGAATCGAATCCAGCGAATATCCGTTCAAAGATTCCGAAAATTCGAATAATTCCTGCAGCTGACGGAGAAACCATGGATCGATCCTGGTAATTTCGTGAATTTCCTCGAGACTGTATCCATGGAGCATCGCGTGGCGTAAGTAGGCAGGACGATCGGGCCCCGGCTGGCGTAGCTCGAGTTCGAGGCGCTCTTCGACTATCTCAAACTGTGTAAGCGATTTATCGACCTCCAGGGAGCGGACGGCTTTCATGAAGGCCTGCTTAAAAGTCGAACCAAGCGCCATAACCTCGCCGACCGATTTCATCTGCGTGCCGAGCCGTGTATCGGCGCCGGGGAATTTTTCAAAATTCCATTTGGGAATTTTTACCACGACGTAATCGATTGAGGGTTCGAATGATGCCGGCGTTTTCTGCGTGATGTCATTCGGGATCTCATCGAGTGTGTACCCGATGGCTAGTTTTGCTGCGATTTTTGCAATTGGAAAACCGGTTGCCTTTGAAGCGAGGGCGGAACTACGGCTGACGCGGGGATTCATCTCAATCACCATCATCCTTCCGTTTTCGGGATTGACGGCGAATTGAATGTTCGATCCCCCCGTTTCAACGCCGACTTTTCTGATGATCCGTTTCGAAGCATCGCGCATGACCTGGTACTCTCGGTCGCTCAATGTCTGAGCAGGTGCGACAGTGATCGAATCGCCGGTGTGTATCCCCATAGGATCGAAGTTCTCGATCGAACAAATTACCACAAAATTATCTGCTCGATCGCGCATGACCTCGAGTTCGTATTCTTTCCACCCGATTACCGACTGTTCAATGAGGATTTCATGAATCGGGCTGAGGGAGAGACCCCGTTGTACAATTTCGACGAATTCCTCTGCATTATAGGCAATTCCGCCTCCCGTCCCTCCAAGGGTGAACGACGGACGGATAATTGCAGGTAGTCCCACGAATTCTAATAAATCGACAGCTTCTTTCTCGGTACCTGCAAACCCTGAATTGGGGGTTTCAAGTCCTATCTCTTCCATCGCCTGTTTAAATAATCGCCTGTCCTCTGCAATCTTCACCGCTTCTACCTGAGCTCCGATCAGTTTTACGTTATATTTTTTAAGGATTCCGTTTTCGGCCAATTTTATGGCCATATTTAGTCCGGTTTGACCGCCTACAGTCGGTAAAATGGCGTCCGGTCTCTCGGTCTTTATTATATTCTCGATATACTGAACAGAGAGCGGTTCAATGTACGTTCTATGTGCAAATTCGGGATCCGTCATTATCGTTGCAGGATTGGAATTCACGAGAATTACCCTGTAGCCCTCGTTCTTCAGGGCTTTGCACGCCTGGGTCCCTGAGTAATCGAATTCGCACGCCTGGCCGATTATAATCGGACCGCTACCTATAACGAGTATCGAACCAATATCGGAACGTTTTGCCACTATCTCTTATTTCCCTTTACGAGTTTCTTGAAACGCTCGAACAGATAGGCGGAATCATGAGGTCCCGGCGCTGCTTCAGGGTGGTATTGAACGCAGAAGGCCGGTTCGTTTTTCAGTCTGAATCCTTCGAGAGTTTCATCATTCAGATTAATGTGAGTAATCTCTGCTTCAGAATCTTTAAGTGTTTTAGGATCAACGGAAAAGCCATGATTATGTGAAGTAATTTCTATTTTATCGGTAAAAAGGTTTTTAACCGGTTGATTGGCGCCACGGTGGCCAAACTTTAACTTGTATGTCCTCGCACCCAACGCGAGTGCAAGAATCTGATGGCCCAGACAGATTCCAAAAATGGGAGATTTCCCGATAAGTTTCTTTACATTTGAGATTCCCTGGAGTACCACAGCGGGATCGCCCGGACCGTTCGACAGGAAAATTCCGTCGGGTTTCAGTTTCAGGAGCTCTTCGGCCGGCATCGAGGCGGGGACAATGGTAACCTTAAATCCGGTTGCTACGAGTGATCTGATTATATTCTGTTTAATGCCGAAATTATAAGCAACAATGTGATATTCCGGTTCCTCCGGTATGGACAGAGCGTCGAAAACCCGTACCTTCGGCTGTCGGATCGAATTGACGAGGTTCAATCCGGACATTTTAGGGGATGCAAGGACTTTCCGGAGCAATACATCGTCGGATTCCTCCGAAGTCGAGATTATACCTCGCATTGCACCGACACTCCGGATTCTGCGGACGAGTGCGCGGGTATCTACTCCGCTTATACCCGGAATCTCCTGTCGCTTTAAAAATGACTCAAGCGGCTCTTCCGCGCGCCAATTGCTCGGTTCGGTATTGAATTCCCTGGCAACGAAGCCTTTTACATAAGTTTTTTCCGACTCCGAATCGATATGAGTGATGCCGTAATTACCGATATGGGGGTACGTCATTATGACGATCTGTCCGGCGTAGGAAGGATCGGTTAAAATCTCCTGATAGCCGGTCATCGAGGTATTAAAGACCACTTCACCCACCATTTCGACTGCAGCCCCGAAATGTACGCCGTGCTGCACGAATCCATCCTCAAGTATGATGCGTGCGTTCATCATTCTCTGAAAAATGTCTTGAAAAGTTGAATTGAAAAATATTTATTGGAGACAGCTTTGGGGAGACTGAATAGAGCGTTGCGATATGAAGTATCTGGTATGATTTCCCTCTCATTTGGGATAACAATATATAAAAAAAACATATAAATTAAACAATAAAACTTCGAATAATAAAAATT
>CAZBUK010000077.1:0-1357 GCA_964495085.1 uncultured Ignavibacteriales bacterium | reverse complement strand
GATCGGTAAGAAAAACCTTAAGTAGTAGTAGGGATATAAAAAAAACATATAAAAACAAACACTGTTTACAACCAGCCCATTTCACGGTACCAGGCAATCGTATTTCTTATCCCGTCCTCGAGAGAAATTTGCTGTCTGAAACTGAAATCCCGTCGTGCTGTCTCTATCGAGCATGTCCACGCCGCTTGAATCATATCTTTGCCTTTTTCAAAATTCAGAACCGACGGTTTTTTACTCAGATGGTTGAACAAACCTGAGACTCCCGCAATTCCCATAACCAGAAATTCCGGCACCCTGAGCGTTCGGGTCCGTTTTCCGACGACTTCTGCAGTTACTTTTCCGATCTCGCCCCAGGTATAGACTTGTTCGCTTCCGATAAAATATGATTTCCCGATTGTTTTCATCGAAAAAGCGGCGTCGACAATTCCCCGTCTGAGATCCGCTACATGTATCAGGCTCACTTTTTTTGTCGAATATCCGATGAGCGGTATGATACCTTTCTGTACAGATTGGAAGAAGGTCAGGGTCGCCGTGTCGCGGGGTCCGTAAACCGCGGAAGGCCGGGTTATGGTTACGGGAATTTTATCCGCAAAGCGGAGGACTTCTTTTTCTGCTGCGAGCTTGCTTTCACCGTAGGTTGTGATAGGGCGGGGTTCCGTATGGGTATCGACCGGATTACCGTTCCTCGATGGTCCGATTGCGGTTTGGCTACTTACGTGAAGAAATCTTTGAAGTCCGGGCGCAGCCTCGGCTGCAGCGTCAAGTAAATTCCTTGTTGCCAATTGATTTCCTTCGAAGAATCCTTTTCGATCCTTCGATGCAACGACTCCGGCAACGTGAATTATAACATCGACGCCCTCCGCAGCGGTTCTAAGCGACGGGATATTGTAAAAGTCTGCCTGTACGAGTTTAACGGGGAGCGTCTCAAGCCATTGTAAGTTGCTCGATCGGCGAATGAGACATTTGACCGAGTGACCGAGTTCGAGTAAATATTCGACCACAAAACTGCCGATGAATCCGGTCCCTCCGGTTACCAGAACTTCCATTGAGTGTATCCCCCGGGTGAGAACGATTGAATTTGTTGACTTTTGCGACGGATTAAATTATATTAAAAAAATTCGTTAATAGCAATTAAAACAATGACTTATCACCTGTGCCGGAACTATAAAAAAACCCCTTGCAGACCAACCATTTCTATTCGGTAGACTTCATTTCTTTTCATGATTGCCCGGTACTATGACAAATCGCTACAATCAATCGGAGGCTTCACGTGGATTTATTTACCAAGTGCTATAATTTTAAACGCGCAGACGAGGTTAAAGCATTAGGCTATTATCCGTATTTCAGAGCAATAGAG
>CAZBUK010000076.1:19297-19885 GCA_964495085.1 uncultured Ignavibacteriales bacterium | reverse complement strand
GCTCACCGCTCACCGAGAGGTAGCCGTTTTCCATGGATATTTTCACGTCTTCCTTTTTTACGCCCGGCAACTCGGCAACGATGACGGTCTCATGTTCATATTCGGCTACGTCGAATAACGGATACGACTGACCTCTCCAACTGCGACCTTCATTTAAGACATTGCCGAATGCGCTATCCAGCTCACGCTCGAAGTTCAGGATGTTATCCAGGAACGGGGCTGCTGTCGGGATATTTCTGAATCGGACTAACATTGTATTACCCTCCTTTATAGAGATTGATGTTGGATGAAACTTTAGATGAACGGTGTAATGGCAACCGATGTGCCAAATTCATAAATATCTTATAAATATAAGAATATCAATGAGTTATAAATATGATGACTCCAATTCGCTTTTTGCAAAAATGTATCATACTAAGTCAATATGGCAGAATACTATATCATGCAATCGAATAGCTGTAAATATGGCAGCAATTTTTCTGCCATTGCTAGACGTCATCTATTCAAGAACATCCAAAGTTAACTACATGAACAGGTGTGAAGAATCAGGGCAGGGTTGGTCCTGGTTTGTCCGATAAAAAGTATCGA
>CAZBUK010000076.1:0-19287 GCA_964495085.1 uncultured Ignavibacteriales bacterium | reverse complement strand
AAGATCATCAACTGTTAGCTACATGAACCAATGTGAAGAATCAGAGGCAGGGGTTGGGCTGGTCCCGGTGCGTCCGATAAAAAGTATCGAGAAAATTTGACAAACATAAAAATATTCGCTACTTTACTCGAGTAAAGTATGAAAAAAGTGACCAACAAAGAAATCGATGAATTGTACGAAGTGATCCTTCGTCTTGAATCCCTTCCCGAAGCACGAAAATTCTTCCGTGATCTGCTTACCGAAAAAGAGATCGAGGATATAGCCGAGCGCTGGAAGATTGCGAAACTCCTTGCACAGGGAGTGCCGTATACGCAGATCGAAGAACATACCGGATTAAGTTCGACGACGATCGCGCGTGTACATAAATGGGTGAAGCAGGGTAAGGGAGGATACTCGATGATGCTGAAACGAATGAATATCGTTTAGTTTCCTGATCGCTTCGTCATATCCGCTGCAAACCACTGAATCGCCGGCTTCATGCCGGTACTGTACCGCCGGCGTTTTTGTGGTTTGTCTTTTTATATACACTTTAGTATAGTAAAGTATGATTGCAAACAACGGCCGTTTGAAAATCGCCCTGCAAAAGAGCGGACGACTTACCGACAGCTCGCTCGATCTGCTTCGCCGATGCGGACTGGATTTCGAGTTCCAGCGTCATTCGCTGTATTCGCCCTGCAGGAATTTCGATCTCGATGTCCTCGCGTTGCGGGACGACGATATACCCGAATACGTTCAGGACGGCGTCGCCGATCTGGGTATGGTCGGAGAAAATGTGATACGCGAACGCCAGGCGTATGTGAAGACCCTGGCGGCATTGGGGTACGGTCAATGCAGATTGATCGTCAGCGTTCCCGAACGATCTTCGGTGAAGACGGTAAAACAGCTTGCCGGTAAGCGGATTGCAACGACGTATCCGTCGCTCCTTAAGCAATTTTTGAAATCTAAAAAAATATCCGCCGATATTGTCGAGTTAAGCGGCGCCGTGGAACTCGCACCCACCCTCGATGTCGCCGATGCGGTATGCGATATCGTATCCACCGGCACGACACTCCGAGTGAACGGACTCAAACCGCTGATCACCATTCTGGAATCACAAGCCCTCCTGATCGCAAATCCGAACTCGGTATTAGAACCGCATAAGCGCGATATAGTCGACCGGCTCATGATTCGTATTTCCGGCTGCCTGCAGGCGAGAGGAAAGCGGTACATGATGATGAATGCCCCGGAGTCCGCAGTACCGAAATTGAAGAGAATATTACCGTCAATGAAGAGTCCGACGATTGTACCGCTTACCGAAACCGGCATGGTGGCGCTGCATACCGTTGTTGCAGAAAGCGACTTCTGGGAACTCATGGAACGTTTGAAAAAAGCGGGAGCAAGCGATATAGTCGTCCTGCCTATCGAAACTATTATCAGCTGAATCGTATGAATATATTATCCCTGAAGAAATTGACCGAGACGGAAACAGCGTTGTTGCTCAAACGTCCGAATGATGGTAAGGAGACGATTTTATCGGTCGTTCAGGAGATTTGCATAAACGTCAGGAAACGCGGGGACGAGGCGGTGCATGAGTACGGCGACCTCTATGAACCGCTCTCGGTCGATATATTCAAAGTTCCCGATATCGAATTCGACGAGTCGCGTTCGGGTTTTCCGGAAACACTTCTCAGCGCCGTACAGGCCGCGGAAAAAAACATCAGAAAATTTCACGAGACTCAGCTGCAAGGCGCACAGAAGGTAATAATAACGGAAGGGATTGAATGCCGCCGTGAAATCAGACCGTACGAATTGGTCGGCTTGTACGTGCCGGCCGGATCGGCTCCGCTGCCGTCCACCGTGCTGATGCTCGGAATTCCCGCAACGCTGGCGCAATGCGGGCGGATCATCATATGTTCCCCCCCGAACGCATCTGGGAAGATCGATCCTTCCGTGCTGGTTACGGCCGATTTGCTCGGGATACGTGAAATCTATAAAATCGGAGGCGCACAGGCGATCGCCGCGATGGCGTATGGAACGGAATCCGTGCCGAAGGTGGATAAAATCTTCGGACCGGGAAACAGGTACGTTACCGCTGCAAAACAAGTGGTGTCTTCGGATCCGGATGGCGCTGCGATCGATATGCTGGCCGGACCGTCGGAGCTGCTCGTGATAGCTGATGATTCGGCGAATCCGAAATTCGTTGCGGCAGATCTGCTGTCGCAGGCCGAGCACGATCCGTATTCTCAGGTTATCCTGGTAACGACGAGCCCGGCGCTTGCCGAAAATGTCGGGGCGGAACTGAAGAAGATCCCGGATGATGTTCCGCGAAAAAAAATAATGGACCAGTCGCTCGGGAAGAGCTATATCCTGATCGTCGATTCGCTCGATACCGCGGTCGATTTCAGCAACCGGTACGCTCCCGAACACCTGAGCTTACAGGTAAAAGATCCGGAGCGCTTAACTCCCCAGATACAAAATGCGGGCTCAGTTTTTCTGGGAGATTACTCTCCGGTAACTGCGGGCGATTATGCATCCGGTACAAACCATACACTTCCCACAGGCGGATACGCCCGGCGGTACGGCGGACTCACCGTTGAAAGTTTTCAGAAGACGATTACCTTCCAGGCCCTCACCAGGCCGGGATTGAAGGAGCTGGCTCCGGTGCTCACCGCTCTCGCGGAAGCGGAAGGACTTGCCGCTCACAAACAAGCAGTCATGGTACGAATAGTATGACCGTCGAAAATCTGATAAGACCCTGCATAAAACAGCTCCATCCCTACCGGAGCGCGCGGCAGGATTATGTCCAGGGCATACTGCTCGATGCCAACGAGAATGCCTTCGGCGGCAGCATTGAATTCGAGGGTATCGCATTGAACAGGTACCCCGATCCCTATCAATCGTCTCTTCGCAAACGAATCGGGGAATTCAACTCGGTGGACGAGCGGAACGTTTTTATCGGCAACGGATCGGACGAAGTAATCGATCTGCTCTTTCGCGTTTTTTGTGAACCTGCCGTCGATTCGGTTGTCATTGCGGAGCCGACCTACGGTATGTACCGCGTGTCCGCCGATATTCATAACGTGAAAACCGTCAGAAGTCTCCTCGACGACGAATTCCAATTGGATGTGGAAGATATCCTCCGGAAATCCGAACAGATCACCAAACTTGTCTTCTGCTGTTCACCGAACAATCCGACGGGAAATCTCCTGAAGATTCGCGATATCGAGAGGTTATGCAGTTCGTTGGAATCGGTAGTCGTTGTGGACGAGGCCTACATCGAGTTCGCTGGCGGTAATTCGGCAGTTGAGCTAATCCGGAGCAATTCGAATCTCGTCGTGATGAGAACCCTTTCAAAAGCGTGGGGCATGGCAGGAATCAGGCTCGGCTACTGCATCGCTTCGTCTACGATTATTGAATATCTCACGAAGGTTAAACCTCCGTATAATATCAATGCTCTGACTTCATGGTTCGCTCTTCGAGCCCTCGGAAATGAAGCTGCGATGCGAAATACCGTCGGAAAGATCGTTGAGGAACGGTATCGATTAACCGGAGCGCTCGGCTCAATGGAGGGGATTACCCGCGTTTTTCATTCGGATGCGAATTTCCTCCTCGTACGATGTGTGGACGCCGCACGCCTCTATTCAGAGCTTGCTCGACGCGGGATCATCGTACGGGACAGGAGCAATGAACCGAATCTCGCAAACTGTCTCCGAATTACCGTCGGAACTCCTAATGAGAACGATCGCCTCATCCGGGCACTCGGAGAGATAAACCTATGAAAGTAGTATTCCTGGACAGGGACGGAACCCTGATCTGCGAACCTCCCGATCAGCAGGTGGATAGCCTCGAAAAACTCGAGATGATCCCGGGCGTTTTTACCGGTTTGCATATGCTGCATTCCCATGATTATAAATTTGTCATGGTCACGAATCAGGACGCTTTGGGATCCACCGCTTATCCTCGTGAAAAATATGATCAGGTACAGAAGAAGTTACTCCGCCTTCTCGAGGGCGAAGGGATAAGATTCGGAGAGATTTTTATATGTCCGCATACCGCAGCCGACGCATGTGAATGCAGAAAACCGAAGACAGGATTAGTCGATACTTTCCTCGCGATAAACGACATTGATCGCGGGAAATCTTTTATGATCGGCGATCGCCTGAGCGATGTTGAGTTCGGCAGCAATATCGGATGTAAAACGATCCTCATAACCGGAGCCGGATTAAAATCGCTGCCGGGAAATATCCGGCCCGATTACAGAACGCATGATTTTCTTGATGCCTGCCGGTATATTCTGAAGCACGATCGGCATGCCGTGCTGCGCCGGAAAACCAACGAAACCGAAATTGACATCGAGATTTCTCTCGACGGTACCGGCAGCTACCGGATCGATTCGGGGGTAGGATTCTTCGATCACATGCTCGAACAGGTCGCGAAACATTCGTCTATCGATATCGCCATTAAGGTGGTCGGAGACCTGAAGGTGGATGAGCATCATACGGTCGAAGACACCGGACTCGCTTTGGGAGAAGCGATCCGGTCGGCGCTCGGTAATAAGCGGGGGATCGACCGGTACGGATTTCTGCTGCCGATGGACGAATCGCTCGCCCGCGTCGCGCTCGACCTGAGCGGGAGACCGTACTTCGCCTTCGAAGGCGGATTCGAAAGAGAACGGGTGGGGGATCTTCCAACCGAACTTGTCGAGGATTTCTTCCGGGCATTCGCCGACGGCCTGAGGGCTAACCTGCACATTCAGGTGACCGGACGAAACGATCATCATAAGATCGAGGCAATATTTAAATCTGTCGCCCGCGCTTTGAAGCAAGCAGTCTCCAGATCCCTGGCATCGGACGCCGCGGTGCCATCGACGAAAGGTATCCTATGATAGGAATCATCGACTACGGAGCGGGTAATATCACCTCGGTCGGAAATGCGATCAGAAAGCTCGGACACGATTTCTTCGTGTCGTCCGATCCCAGCCGGCTCGAGCGGGCGGCGAAGCTGATAATGCCTGGAGTCGGCGAAGCTTACAGTGCGATGGAATCGCTGAAAAACCTCGGAATCGTCGACTGGCTGAGAGGCAGGACGGTACCGTTCCTGGGAATATGTCTCGGAATGCAGGTGTTGTTCACACGTTCGGACGAACGGAATACTGAGTGTCTCGGCATCATCGAAGGAACAATCAGCAGATTTGCTGGGATTTCACCTGCAGGCGCGGCCCTGAAGATTCCCCATATGGGATGGAACAAAATAGAACGCCGCAAGGATGATGTACTGTATAACGAAATATCTCCGGGCTCATATTTTTATTTCGTTCATTCTTATAAGGCTCCGCTCGTTCCGGAAACGCTCGGCGAGACCGAGTACGGAGAACACTTTACCTCTCTGGTGCGGAAGGGGAATTTTGCCGGCGCTCAGTTCCATCCCGAAAAATCCGGCGAAGCGGGACTTCAACTCCTGAAGAATTTCATCGAGCTATGCTGATCATACCTGCGATAGACCTTTACCGCGGTAAAGCGGTCCGGCTTACCCGCGGAGAATACGGGAGCAGCAAGGAATACTCCGCTGATCCGGTCGGCATCGCCTCGGATTTTTTCGACGCCGGATTTTCACTCCTCCACGTTGTCGATCTGGACGGGGCGAAGGAGGGGCGTATGATCAACGTCGATGTGATCCGGCGGATAATCGCTCTGGGCAAAGGTTCAATCGAGGTAGGAGGCGGGATCAGAACACGGCACGATATCGAAAGTATGCTCACGGCAGGAGCGGTCAGAGTAATCCTCGGAAGCATTGCCGTCTCCAGGCCGGATAAAACGGGCGACTGGCTCCGGGAATTCGGAAGCGACAGCATCGTGATCGGACTCGATCTGAAAGGTGGTCGGATCGCTCACAGCGGCTGGCTGCAAACAGCCGCGCAATCCGTGAATACATTCATCGCGGATATGATCGGGTCCGGTGCGCGTACATTTATCTGTACCGACGTTGAAAAGGACGGAATGCTCGCGGGACCGAATCTCGCACTCTACGGCTCGCTCGTCCGGTCGTATGCCGATATCGAAATAATCGCTTCCGGCGGCATATCGTCGCTTGAAGATATTGAGTCGATTCGGAGAACGGGCGTTGCCGGGGTTATCGTGGGAAAGGCGATATACGAGAACAAGATCTCTCTCGAATCGCTGCACGAGTACGAACTGAAAAAAGGAATAAAAGAGTAATGCTTACAAAACGAATTATTCCCTGCCTCGACGTGAAAGACGGGAGGACCGTCAAGGGAACCAGATTCGTCAACCTCCGCGATGCCGGCGATCCGGTCGAGCTTGCACAGAGATATTCGGACGAAGGCGCCGATGAGCTTGTTCTATTGGATATAAGCGCCTCCCGCGAAGGTAGAAAGACTTTTCTCAAAGTTGTCAACGACGTTGCCCGTGCGATACAGATTCCGTTCACCGTCGGCGGCGGAATCGGATCCGCCGATGACGTGCTCAGGGTTCTCGATGCAGGAGCCGACAAGGTGTCGTTAAATACCGCGATAGTTCAGAATCCCGACCTGATCGAGGAGGCAGCATCCAGCGTTGGATCTCAGTCCGTCGTCGCTGCGATCGACGCCAAACGAAACGGAGCGTCCTGGCTTGTCTACGTAAAAGGGGGGAGCGAGGCGACAGCCCGGGACGCGGTAGAGTGGGCTCTTGAAATCGTCCGCAGGGGAGCGGGTGAATTGCTGGTCACCTCGATGGACAGGGACGGAACGAAGGAAGGTTTCGATCTCGATTTGTTACGGACCATCTCGTCAGCCGTTGAAGTGCCGCTGATCGCTTCGGGCGGAGCTGGCACCATGAGCCACCTCGCAGATGCGATACAGTACGGGAAAGCCGATGCCGTACTTGCAGCGAGCATATTTCACTACCGTGAAATCACCCTGTTCGATATTAAACAATACTTCATGCAGCACGGAATACCGGTACGCTTATGATATCAATTGAGAAGATCGATTTTGAAAAAATGGACGGGCTTATACCTGCGGTGGTACAGGATGCGAACACCCGGAAGGTTCTCATGCTCGGCTATATGAACCGGGAAGCGGTCGATCTGACGATCCGGGATCAAAAAGTCACCTTTTTCAGCCGTTCGAGGAATGCGCTCTGGCAGAAGGGAGAAACTACCGGAAATTATCTGATCCCCGTATCCATGCATCCGGACTGCGATAACGATGCGCTGCTGATCAAGGCAAGACCCGTCGGACCGACGTGTCACACCGGAGCCTACAGTTGCTTCGGCGAAACGGGAGCATCGCATCTCGGCGACGTTCTCGATGATCTGGGAAAGATCATCCGGCACCGAAAGGAAAACATGCCGGAAGGGTCGTATACGACAAAACTCTTCTCGGGAGGGATCCCGGCAATTTCTCAGAAGGTCGGCGAGGAGGCTGTCGAAGTTGCCATAGCCGCCATCTCGCAGTCCACCGCCAGGCTAAAGGAGGAAGCGGCTGATCTGTTATATCATCTGCTCGTACTCCTCGAAGCGAAGGAACTCACGCTGGAGGAGATCGGCGGCGAGCTCCGAATGCGAATGCGTTGACGGATCCGCCGGTCGTCACAATAGGTCAGAGTCTCCGCGATATGAAGGGACAGACGAAACCAGAAGCGTGGATCGCGTATCACGATCGTTGTACTATTATCGTATATTCGAAATCTTACCTTGATTTTCCTGCCAATCCTCTCTATATTACTAAGCTTATAAATTTCTATCGCTGCTCACGGAACGTATGACGACTCGGACGCCCCGTTCGGACATATTAACGAACCTTCAGGTTGAATTCGAAAAATACAATCTCGACAACGGGATGGATGTAATTTTACATACCGACCGGAACCTTCCGATCGTCGCAGTCAACCTATGGTACCACGTCGGCTCAGCCCGCGAGGTGAAAGGGAAATCCGGCTTTGCACATCTGTTCGAACATATGATGTTCCAGGGATCGGAGCATATAGATTCCGGAGGACACTTTAAAGTGATTGAGGAGGCGGGAGGAACATTGAACGGATCCACGAGCGCAGACCGAACTAACTACTGGGCAGTCGTCCCGAAGAATTATCTCGAGACGATTCTCTGGCTGGAATCGGATCGGATGGGATGGCTCCTTCCCGCGATGACGCAGAAGAAACTGGATAATCAGCGCGACGTTGTCATGAACGAGCGCAAGCAGAATTACGATAACCGTCCGTACGGTCTCGCGTTCGAGATACTCTCGCGAGCCCTGTACCCGGATAGTCATCCATACAGCTGGACAACGATCGGCAGCCTGGAAGATATCGAGCAAGCGAATCTCGAAGATGTCAAACAGTTTTTTACTTCCTATTACGGTCCCAACAATGCGAGCATCTGCATCGGAGGCGATATCGATGTTCCGCGGACGAAGGAACTGATCGAGAAATATTTCGGAATCATTCCGGCCGGGCCGAAGCCGCCTGCGGTATCACCGGACATCCCGAACCCGAAGAACGTACCGAGAATCGTCCATGAAGATTCCGTTCAGCTTCCGCGCCTGTATCTTGCATGGCATACGTCGTATGTATTCGGACCCGACGATGCGGATATCGATGTGTTATCCGATCTTCTGGCTCATGGTAAAAATTCCCGCCTCTATAAATCGCTTATATATGAGCAACAGATCGCACAGGATGTAAATGCATATCATCTCTCGCGAGAACTCGGATCGGTTATTATAATATCCGCGACAGCCAAACCGGGTATAGGATTAACCGATCTCGAATCCGCTGTACGGACCGAGCTGGAACGATTGATGCGCGACGGGACAACCGAACGCGAAATCGAGCGTATCCGGAATATGCATGCATCGACGTTTGTAAACTCCCTCCAGCGAATCGGCGGATTCTACGGCGTCACAGACCGGTTAAACGAGTATAATACGTTCCTTGGCGATCCGGGATTTATCAACAAGGACCTCGGGAGATATCTATCTGTGGAGAAGAATCATATCAGAGAGGTTGCCGGGAAATATCTTCAAGCAGACAATTGCATCGTCCTCAGCGTGGTCCCGAAAGGGAGAGCGGATCTACAGGCCGCCTGACACCCAATCATTTTGAAGCTCAACGATGGATACAAGCAGAATCGGATTCGATAGATCAAGACAACCCATACCGGATATTATGCCCCCGGTATCCCTACTGAGGGAATCCGACCTCCGCACCTCCACACTCGATAACGGCATCAAGCTGTACTTTTACCGGTACCGGAAATTGCCGATTGTGCAGTGCAATCTATTGCTTCGCGCCGGTGCTTCGATCGATCCGGTATCCGAAGCAGGTACCGTCAATCTCCTTTCGGAAATGATCGATGAGGGCTCCGAATCCCGGTCGGCGTTGGAGATTGCAGAGGAATTCGAATTTCTCGGGGCGCAATGTACAGCCTGGACAACGCCCGATACGACCGGGCTTTCTCTCTCGAGTCTCGAGCAGCATCTGGACAGTTCTCTCGATCTCTTTGCCGAGGTAATACTTCATCCGCGGTTTCCCGGGAATGAACTGAGCAGGATCAAGCATAATGTGCTGACCACTCTGACTCAGGAACGGGATCAGCCGAATGTCGTCGCGTCCAGAAACTTTACAAACCTTGTATACGGAAAGGATCATCCGTACGGAGCTTCGATCAGAGGTACCGAACAGTCCGTAGCGAGCATTACCAGGGAAATGATTCTGCAGGGGTACGAAGCGGTATATTCTCCGGAGAACGCGGTGCTGATCGTCGTTGCAAATCTTGAGCCGGAGGTCGTCGAGGAAAAGCTGGAACGGAGATTCGGCGGCTGGTATCGAAAACGGAACGGTATCAGACCTATCCCTCCCGTGTCTCCGCTGGTAAGCCCCGGTGTATTCATAATCGATAAACCCGGAGCGGTTCAATCGCAGATACGGATAGGCCATCCCGGAATTCACCGGACTCATCCGGATTATTTTCCAGTTATGGTAATGAATCAAGTTCTGGGAGGACAGTTCACGAGCCGGATAAACCTGAACCTGAGGGAAGATAAGGGGTATACGTATGGTGCATCTACGATCTGGGAGACGCGCCGGTATGGCGGTCATTTCATGACCACGGGCTCATTCCAGGGAGAGTATACGGAAAAAGCCGTTGCCGAATTGCTGAAGGAGATCACTCAGGTAAAAGAGTCCGGTGTAACGACTGAGGAGAACCGTGCGGCAAAGGACGGACTCATCAGAGCCCTGCCGCGCCAGTTCGAGACTCCGTTGCTTATTGCAAACCAAATCGGTTCCCTCGCGGCATATGAACTCCCCGACGACTTTTTCGTCACTTACCTGGAAGAGATCGACTCGGTGAACGATGAAGCCGTCGACAGAGCAGCCCGGACGCATCTGTATCCCGAATCGTCTCTGATCGTCATCGTCGGAGATGCCGCTGGAATCAAGGAACCCCTCGCACAACTCGGCGTGGGTAGTATCGCCGTGATCGAACCCTACTGACATAGCGTCGCAGGAGATTCCCGGCATAAACCTGCATCCGTTTATTGCATTCTTCGAATTCATTTGTCCGCTTGTGAACGGAGCACTTCACCGCGAACGCTTACAGAAATATCATCCATACTAAATTTCGGAGTAAACGGTTGGCCCGACTTGTCTCTCAGTTTGTCTGTCAACAATGCGGATACAGCGTTCCACGCTGGACCGGCAAATGTCCCGGCTGCGGAGAATGGAACACCCTCGCCGAGGAGGTGATAGACCGGACGGTGATCAGAAAGGAGAAGAGCGGTAAAGGGGTAAAACCGTCGGCTTCCCCGCTTGGTTCCGTGGATGCCAGGGACGATGAGCGATTGAGATCCGGATTGGCTGAGTTTGACCGGGTACTTGGGGGCGGACTCGTGCCGGGAGAGGTTATTATGCTCGGCGGCGATCCCGGCATCGGAAAATCGACATTGATGCTGCAAATCGCCGACCGGCTCCACGCTAAAAAAGTTCTCTATGTTGCGGGGGAGGAATCACCGAAACAAATAAAGCTGCGCGCCGATCGCCTGGCAATCGGTCATCCCGAATCCATTTTTGTATTCCCCGAGACCGACCTCTTTCTGATCCAACAGGTGATCGAAGCGGAAGCTCCGGGAGTCGTGATCGTCGATTCGATCCAGACGGTACAGCATCCCGATCTCCAGAGTATTCCGGGAAGTGTCGGCCAGCTCCGCGAGGCGACCGCCTGGCTCATCAAATTGGCAAAGAAGAATTCCATCCCGATCATTCTGGTGGGGCATGTGACAAAAGAAGGAGTTATTGCGGGCCCCAAGGCCGTCGAACATATGGTGGATGCCGTGCTTCAATTCGAAGGGGATAAACATTATGCCTACCGGATACTTCGGGCGTTGAAGAACAGGTTCGGCTCCACCAACGAGATAGGAATTTTCGAGATGCATGAGAGGGGGTTGGTCGAGGTAAGCAACCCATCCCGGGTATTTCTTTCGGAAAGAAAATCCGGCGGTTCCGGGTCTGCAGTCGTACCGACGATCGAAGGGACAAGGCCGATACTCATCGAGGTACAGGCGCTGGTAACCTCATCGAGCTACGGCGTACCGCAACGAACCACTTCCGGCTTCGACACCAAGCGGCTCGCGCTGCTGCTCGCGGTTCTTGAGAAACGGCTCGGCTTTCATCTCGGTGCGCAGGATGTATTCGTTAATATCGCCGGCGGGATACGTATAGAAGAACCGGCTGTGGATCTTGCGGTAGCTCTATCGGTTGTCTCGAGTTTTCGCAATAAGGCGGTTGATCCCGAGACGGTTTTAATAGGGGAGATCGGCCTCGGAGGCGAGATTCGGGGGGTCAATCAACTTGAGCAGCGGCTCAATGAGGCGCACAAATTGGGCTTTCGAACTGCATACGTACCGTCATCCAATCTGCGCAAGAACAAGTTTACGGGCGCCGTGGAGATCATCCCGGTCGATCGGATCGACGAGGTGATCGAGAAGATTACCCTATGAAGGCGTTCCGAATAAAAATCATGAAGGAACTTCTATGTACTTCGTCGGCATTCTTGGACTTCTCTGCATAGCGGGGGCATGGGTCCCGCAAACCATTGAGACCGTTCGATCCAGGTATTGTACCATCGGATTTCCTTTCCTCATTCTGTATATTATCGGAAGTGCGAGTCTGACGATTCATTCGATCATCATCAACGACATGGTCTTCCTGGTGCTCAATGTAGCGGCCACCGTGCAAAGTCTAATCAATCTTTATTACAGAATATATCCGGGATTCACCAATGCCGAAAATCGCAATCGCGACAGGTAACGAAAATAAAATCCGTGAAATCAACGAGCTCCTGAACGATCTGCAGATCGATCTCGTCTCCGCCCGTGAACTCAACCTGCTCGGGAATCTCCGCGAAGACGGCTCGACGTTCGAGGATAACGCTCTGCAAAAAGCGCGGGAGATACACCGTGCGAGCGGATTGCCCGCCCTTGCGGACGACTCGGGACTCGAAGTATTCTTTCTCAATCACCGGCCCGGCGTGCGCTCGGCACGGTACGCGGGAGAACAGGCAACCGATGAGGAGAACAATAAGAAACTCCTCCGGGAATTAGGACCACTCTCGCATCGCAGAAGAACTGCCCGGTTCCGGTGCGTGATTGCATTCGTCGATCGAGAGACCGAAATTACCACGATGGGTGACTGCCGCGGTTACGTGCTTGAATTTCCAAAGGGAAAGGGTGGTTTCGGATATGACCCGCTCTTCAGGCCGGCAGAATCCGATAAGACCTTCGCAGAGATGACCGATGCCGAGAAACATCTGATCAGCCACCGTGCGCGAGCTGTCCTGAAAATGAAACCCTTGTTAAGAGAATATTTTGAAGCGGTTTAAGATGAATCGGTGGGTGCCCTGAAGACCGGTTTAATTCCCCGAAGCTACTTCGATTTATCACGCCTGACCCGAAGCCGGCGGCTATACCCGCCGGCCCGGGCAAATCCGTTTATGCCGCAACTATTTGTTCGGCCTCCGTACTCTTTTCCCGAAGCAGTTTCGCTTCCTTGACGGGCACATACTTTCCAAATTGTGTCTGTTTTTCACTCCAATTCGACAATATTTCCTGCGCCCGCCGGCTCCCTGTTTCATCGGCATAATCCTTGAGAATCGCTGCTAATTCGTCCACATCTTCGGCAGTGAGCGACACTTCCGCTATATATTTACCGTTGATGCGATCGGTCTGTTTGCCGTACAGAAAGATCCTGCCCCCGGTCATTCCGGCGCCGAGATTTTGCAGCACGCTTCCGAGGATGATCACCGTTCCATTCGTCATATATTCGCAGGCATGGAGTCCGGTTCCTTCGGCTACGGCGAGTGCGCCGCTGTTCCGGACTGCAAAACGGTCGCCCGCTCTCCCGCAAACATACGCCGTGCCGCCCGTAGCGCCGTAGAGCGCGCAGTTGCCGATGATGGAATTTTCCTCCGCCCTGAAACTCGATTCACGGTGGGGACGTACGACAACCTTCCCGCCCGACATGGATTTACAGACGGAGTCGTTCGCCTCACCGTATAAGCGGACATATATATTGTCTACCATGTAGACGCAGAACCCCTGGCCGGCACTTCCCGTCAATTCGAGCGAGATCGTACCGGAATACGGCTGCACGGGTGATTTCATATTCTTGATCCTCGTCATCCGGTACAGGTGGGTTTTTCCCGTTAGCTCGCCTGCGAGCGTCGCAAGCGCCGCCCGGTCGGTCGGTCTGATCGTGTACGAGAGCGAGACCGGACGGTTGAGTCTGACGGCATCCCGCGTATCGTCCAGCACCTGTCTGTTGAACGGGCTGGTTCCCTCATCGAACAGATTCAGCTTCTTGCTCGAATCCAGCATCTGCTCATTCAGAAAGTAGCTCAGATCGATCTTCTTTTTATTGATGAGATTGTAGTGCAGCGGATTCGCCTCGAGCAGATCGGTTCGTCCGATCAGTTCTGTAAGAGATGCCACGCCCAAAGCCGAGAGATGCTTTTGGATGTCCCGGGCGAGCAGGGTGAGCAGTTTGACGACATGCTCTTTCGTACCCCGGTATTTGGCCTTAAATTTCGGATCATGCGTTGCGATACCCGTGGGACAGGTATTCTTCTCGCAGATTCTCGCCATCACACAGCCTTCGGCTACCAGCAGAAGCTTTCCGAAAGCGAATTCCTCGCCGCCGAGTATGGCGGCGATGATGATGTCCTTGCCGCTATGCAGGCCTCCGTCAACGATGAGCGAGACGTTCTTGCGGAGATTATTCTCGATCAGTGCCTTGTGTACCTCGACAAGTCCGATTTCCCATGGGATACCCGCGTGCTTCATGGAGCTCAGCGAGGCAGCGCCCGTTCCACCGTCGCCGCCGCAGACCTGTATGCTGTCTGCCCCGGCTTTTGCCACGCCGACTGCGATTGTTCCTATATTGGCACCGGCGACGAGTTTGACATTGACCGGGATGCCCGGCTTCAGCTGCTTGAATTCGTAGATCATCTGTTTCAGATCTTCGATGCTGTAAATGTCGTGCAGCGGCGGGGGTGAGATCAGATCGACACCGGGATTTGAATGACGCGCTCTCGCGATGTCGGTGTTCACCTTGACCCCCATCAACTGTCCGCCCTCGCCGGGCTTCGCTCCTTGCGCAATCTTGATCTGAATCTCATCGCCCGAGATGAGGTATTCGGCGGACACGCCGAATCTTCCGGACGCAACTTGCTTGATGGTAGCCGTGATTCCGCTCGTGTAGTAGTACGGATTTTCGCCTCCTTCGCCGCTGTTGCTCTTTCCGCCGATCTCCCGCATCGCGAGAAAGATATCACGCTGGGCTTCGGCGCTGATAGCTCCGAAAGACATCGCTCCCGAGAGAAACGTACTCAGTATGTCGGGCACCTGCTGTACCTCTTCGAGCGGCAGGCCGGATGACTTCTTCCTGAGTCTCAAGACATGCCGGATATTCACCGGTTCGCTCTCTTCACCCAAACGGAGATATTCCCTGTAATGCTCGTCTATATCGCGCGGGTCGTCCAGCTCCCTGATAATTTTATGCAGTATTTTTGACCGGGAATTCGTCATCGAGTGTTTTTCGCCGGCGGAACCCTTATTATGCTCTTTGTATTGATAGGTGTTCAGCAGCGAGAGTTGCTGGCCGTGTTGCTGGGCGGCACCGGTTTTTTGCAGAATTGTATCGACGAGCTCTTCGAGTCCGATGCCGCCGACCGGACTGGAGAGGCCGGTGAAAAACATATCCGTGATTTCCTTCCCAATGCCGATCGCCGTAAAGAGTTTGGAGCTCTGATAGCTCTTCACGACCGCGATTCCGCATTTTGACATGATCTTGAGGAGGCCCGCGTTCAGCGCGGCGATAAGGTTTTGTTCCTTCTCGTCCGGTGAGAGTTTATCGAGTGACGGATGTTTCTCGTATCTGGCGATTTCAAGTGCAAGATAGGGGCATACACCCGTTGCGCCGAATCCAACCAGGGCGGCGATATGATGTGTTTCCTTTACCTCACCGGTTTCGACGACCACCGAGACGTTCAGACGAAGTCCTGCTTTATTCAGGGCGTTGACGACCGTGCGCAGCGCGAGCAGACTCGGTATGGGAGGATTGTCGTAGTCGGCGAGCCGGTCGCTTAATATAATAAGCGATATTCCTTCCTCCGCCGCGGCGAGCGTACGCCGGGTTAGCTCCTGAATCGCAGTTTTAAATCCGACCGTGCCGTGTTCGCGTTTGAAGGTGATAGAAAATTCGCGGTAAAGAATTCCGTATTTATTATATCTTTTCTTTCCGACCTCCTTTAAAAAATCCATCTGGCCGAGACCGATGACCGGGCTCTCGAGCTCGATGGCGTGCACCGGCGGTATCAGTTCCTTCGGTGCGAAGATGTTCGGTTTCTTTCCGAGATGAATGCTCAGATCGGTTACCAGTTCCTCGCGCAGATAATCCAGCGGGGGATTGGTGACCTGTGCAAAGTTTTGGAAGAAGAAGTCGAAGAAAGAGCGCGGTTCCGACGAGAAGAGTGCAAGCCGTGCCGTATCGCCCATCGATCCGATCGGTTCCTTCCCCTGGGTGATCATCGGAACGAGAATTTTCGTAATGTCTTCCTGGGTATAGGAGAAGACGGCCTGTTTGCCCAGACACTCAGGACCGTATTCATGCCGCAGATATCCGAGTTTGTACAATCGCGGATCGAAATGTGCGTCGTGATTCTCTTTCGATTCGCCCGGGTCGCGGAAGTGAACCCCGCCGCCGTCGAGATCGACTTTCACTCCCATACCGCCGTGCAGCGCTCCTTTTCGATATATCATATACTCCTCAAGATCGAACGATCCTGCCTCAGAGGAGAGATAAAAATGCTCTTCGGTCATCGCCCAACGGCATGGACGAAATCCGCTCCGGTCGAGCCGGGCGCCGATGGTCTGTCCGTTGGAGTACGTGATAAAGGCCGGTCCGTCCCATGGCTCCATAGCCCTGCTCCAGAACTTGTAGAAGGAGCTTTCTCTGTTCGCCGGTGGAATCATCACGGCGAGGATGTCTTCGATATGAGGATTACTGCTCCGGTACAGGAGCGCCTCGACCATCTCGTTCAGACTGCCGGAATCGCTGATGTCCTCGCGCGTCAGCAATTCGTCTTTACGCAGTCCGAGATATCGCTCCCGGGTGGCTGCCCAGGACCTGTTGCCGGTGATGGTGTTAATCTCCCCGTTGTGGCCGATTATTCGGAACGGCTGCACCTTATCCCAAGAGGTCCGGGTATTGGTGCTGAACCTGCGGTGGAAAAGGGCGAATCTTGTCGTGTATAACGGATTCTGCAGATCAGGATAGAACAGATCGAGAGCCTCCGATTTGACGAGCGCCTTATAGACGATCGATGCGGCCGAGAGCGATACGAAGAAGAACTCATTCTTCAACCCCGCATCTTTTAATTTAATACGGCTGAGCTGTTTGGCCGAATAGAGAAGCTTATCGAATGATGCGATGGTCCGGCAATACACCGGCCTGGATATCACTGCTTGTTTGATGATCGGCATGGATTCCCGGGCGTCCGGTCCCAATACCTCCGGATTGACGGGAACATTCCGATATTCGAGTATATCGAGTCCCATAAACCGGAAGGTTTCCTCGAATACCTTCAGGCTGACACGTTGCTTTTCCGGGTGCGGGGGGATGTACAGCGTTGCCACCGCCACCGAATCTTTCGCGAAACCGAACAGGTCGAAGGGAATATCGGTCATGACCCCTGCTCCGTCGCCGGTAATCTGGTCTGCGCTGCATGCGCCGCGATGCTCGACGCACTTGAGCGCGAAGATCGCTTTTCGCAGGTGCTTGTGACTGTATTCGCCTTTCAGACTGGCCAGGAAACCGACGCCGCAGGCATCCTGTTCGTATCGTTTCATACCGCCCTCAACGAGGAGTTAAAGAGAATAGGTTGTACTTTACCTTAGTAAAGAGATATAAATAATCATAAATTTAAAGAAAGTCAAGGGGTTTGGGCTGTGCGCTGAACATGAGCCGACCACCGAGGGCGACACCTGCTCCCGGTTAATCCCGGATGCAACGCTTCGATCAAGCGAGAGAATACGTCGGACCGGAGGTTCGCAAAGAATAGCGGCGGGCAATCCGGAAATCATAACTCCGGAAGTCCTACGCCCGGCTCATCGAATCTTTCCGGAGCTCGAAGCCACGCAGAAAAAAATCAGTTGAAGTTGCCGCGGATAATCGGTATTTTCCACGCATGAAACTATTTCCAATCTTTAAATCCGGCCGCTTATATAAACCTTCCTGGAGATACCGGTTAAAAGGCCAGATGTGGCGTTTACTTTTTTCGGACGGGAATCTGATCGCCGGAGAGGACCGTGATGCCTCCGCGAAGAATACGACTTATTTCTGTCTAGACCGCCTCGACGGCTCCGTGCAATGGGAGGGGAAAAAGTTCGGAGACCCATGGTGGACCACATCCGAAGGTATTTACGGCGGGAATCTCTATCTGCACGCATTTGCCAAACCGGATTTGCCCAACCCGAGGCACGTGACGGCAATCGACGTACATACAGGCGAGTTGCTCTGGGAACATCCCGATTATACCTTTGTGTACGCGCTCGATGACGATGTCATCGTGGAAAAAAGCCTCTTTGAGCGCTCCGAGTATCTCCGTGTCGACAGGCGTTCGGGAGAGATCAGGGAAAAGCTCGCCGATGCTGGAAGCGTCGAAACCGGGAGAATCGAAGCGCGAGAACGGGATCCGCATACACTTCTGCAGTTTCCCGATATCTACGGTGCCGATAATCCGGAACAGCGCGCCTTCACGCCCTTCGTCTCCATTCTCTCAGGGAAGGAGCGGCTTATCGGTCCGGTCGACGTTCTGTCTTACGGCGGGAATGCCATGCTGGCATTCCATCGACAGTCCGGCGGCAAATCGAACGGCAACACGCTGCTTACCCATGAGCTGCATATATACCGATCCGACGATCACACGTTGCTCTATTCGGATATACTCTACGAAAACGCACCGGCGCCGGTCCCCGACGCTTTTATCGTACGCGATGATATGTTGTATTACATCCGGAATAAAAACGAGATCGTGGCAATTACCCTACAGGAGCAACCATGACTGTTAGGACGGAAACGCTCCGGTTTCAAACAGGTGGATTTACAGATATTATCGATATCACCGACAAAGTCCGTGAAGTCGTAAGAGAACACGGATTGCACGAGGGGAATGTCGTGGTATTCGTGCCGGGTGCGACTGCTGGCGTAACGACCATCGAATATGAACCCGGACTCCTGAGAGACCTTCCCGAAGCATTTGACAAGATCGCTCCCGAAGGGAGGCGTTACCATCACGATGAAAGATGGGGCGACGGGAACGGATTTTCACATGTCCGAGCGTCGTTACTCGGACCGTCGCTCACCGTGCCGTTTTCAGGTGGAGATCTGCTGCTCGGTACCTGGCAGCAAATCGTGCTGATCGACTTCGACAACCGAAGCCGCAGCCGGAATGTAATCGTTCAGGTGAACGGGATTGACTAACCCGCGGTTTGAATTTCATCGGTATGCTCAGCCAACTCATCTTGTGTTTCCATCGGTCGCGCACAATGCTACCGAACGGCTACATGCCCTTGTGGATGTTGCATGTAGTATTGATATCATTGGTGTCCAAAATAATTATTGACTAAGTGAACATAGTGGAAGATTGCATTGGAAAAGGTATAACATTATGATACACAAACTATGGATCCAGTATGCTTTATTACTTCAGAAGCTTATGAAATGAGAGTAATCGCATGCATATATTCAGAAA
>CAZBUK010000075.1:0-20471 GCA_964495085.1 uncultured Ignavibacteriales bacterium | reverse complement strand
GTTGATTCCCGCCCCACAAAACGGTGCGGGAATCAAAACGCACACCATCGTCCCCACCCCACAACCCCGACGATTTCGGCTTGGTGGACCTGAATCATTCAAAATTCTTTATTTTTTATTTTGGACAGATGTGTAAATACATAATAATATGAGAAAAGCAGATCCGAAAACAAATGTGGATAAATAAAGTATATCAGCGCTGAGAACAATCAGTCAAAAAAACACTATTCATTTCTATAGAATTAGAGGGAAAATGGAACACAAATAAATCGATATTTAAACCTTTCCAAACAGACCGGCAGCTAATCGGCTATCCTGGAAATTGAATATTTACATCTCATGATACTGGATTTTCCGGGCCAGTGGATTTTCCTTCCCTATAATATTTTGTGGAATCCGAGAGGATGGATGCATTATCGCCGGATATATAAACCCTTCGAATAAATAACGAACTATACCAGGAAAATACCAGTAATATCGATATTTTTGAGATAATTGATCCCGGCCGGGCTAACAAAAAGCGTGAGTTGGAACATTCACAACTGGGTTTTCGTCTTTTAGGAGTGATATTAAGAATGATTTTTCTGTAAAAACAGCACAGTTACTTGACTTATATCAATTGCAGTTGTAAATTAAGCAGGTTATATACCTGCATCTAACAAAGAACTTTAAGTATCGCCCTAAGGAGAGTAATATGATGTGGAGGGGTCCGGTTTATCTTTTATTGTGTCTTGTTCTCGCCTTTTCCCTATTCTCTCAGACAGACCGCAGATCTATTCAGGAAGAACAGGATTTCGCGTTTGCCATGGGACTCTACCGTGACGGTATGTACCAGTTGTCTCAGGAAGAGTTTTCCCGATTTGTGAAGAATTATCCGAACAGCAGCCGGACGATGACCGCGCGTTATTTTTCAGTCGAATCCCTTTATAACCTCGAAAATTTTTCCGAAGCGGAACGGCACTATTCACAATTTATCAGAGATTTTCCTCAAAATCCCTATACCGGAGAAGCATACTTCCGTCTCGGTGAAATCGCTTACCGTGATCAAAGGTACCGTGTTGCCGTCAATGCCTACCGGGCGGTTCTCGAGAATCAACCACCTGAGAATCTGGCGGGAGAAGCAGCGTATTGGATTGGAGAGTCGTATTTCAAGCTTGAAGATTACGATAATGCTCTCCGGTTTTATACGATGGCATTCGATCACTTTCCGAATAATCGTCTCAGGGATTATGCGCTCTACTCAATCGGTTGGGTTCATGAAACAAGAGGCCGCAACCAGCTCGCTGTGGATACTTACCGGAAACTGGTAAGCGAGTTTCCATCGAGTCCGCTGTACTCCGGAGCGTATGTTCGTATCGGCGAGAGTTACTTCAACATTCAGGAGTATCAGCAGGCGCTTGAATGGTTGACCTCCGCCCGCTCGCGGATAACCGATGCCGAGAAACGCGCCGAGGCTGAATATATTATAGCCGAGTCCAGCTACAAGCTCGGGAGATTTAGCGATGCACGGGACGGGTACCGCGAATTTTTGCAGAATTACCCGAATCATTGGTTAGCCCGCGAAGTAGGTTACGCGCTCGGTTGGACATATATAGAATTGCAGGAGTACGGTTCTGCCGCCGAAGCATTCCGGCCGCTTATCGCAGGCGACGACGAAATTGCACAGGCGTCTTCATTCCGATACGGTCTGACGCTGAAATACACGGATAACCGCGAGGGAGCGAAAGAGGCGTTCGCGCAGACGATTGCGCGCTTCCGGAATTCCCGCTACGGAGCAGAGGCGTTATACGAACTCGGACTCATGCATTATGAGGACAGAGAATACCAGGATGCAAAATCCGCGTTCGAGCAGGCGGCGGCCGGATATCCGGATAGTCCGGTAATTCCCCAGGCCACCAGAATGCTTGGAGAAACCCATGCCGCGCTCGAAGACTATGCTTCCGCCCGAACCGCTTTCGCAGCCGTGGTAGTGATGCAGAACGCACCGCCGGAAATTCGAAGCGAAGCATTGTATCAGGAAGGTTTCTCTCTCTATCGAACCCAACAGTATCGGCAGGCGGTCGAGAAGTTGACACAGTTCATAACTGAGTATTCCGGGCACGCAAAGAATATCGACGCAAACTTCTGGCTGGGCGAATCATATTACCAGCTTGAACGATACGGCGATGCCGCCGCATCATATCGCCGGGTAACCGGTGCGGGTGCGAATCACCCGAGATATCGCGAAGGATTATACGGTCTGGGCTGGGCATTCTACAGAGCCCGCAACTTCAACGAAGCTGCGAATGCATTCGGGGAATTTCTCCGCCGCTATCCACGAACCGAGTTTTCGGTCGACGTTCAATTGCGGCTTGCCGATAGTTATCTATCGCTGGCCAGGTATGTCGAAGCGGCGCAGCAGTACCGGAACGTCGTACAGAATCATCCGGATGCAAAAGAATTCGAATATGCGCAGTTCCAGCTCGGACAGGCGCTCTTTCGGGGGGGACAGAGGGAGGAAGCGCGGAACGAGTTCCGCAAACTCGTCGAGAACCGGGCGCAGTCCGATCTCGCACCCGAAGCGCAGTACGCGATCGGTTGGACCTATTTTCAGACGGCTGAATACGACCGGTCGATCGAAGAGTTCCGCCGTGCGATCACGCTCTTTCCGAACAATGTTATCGTCCCCCGCGCTCTGTACAGCATCGGCGATGCGTACTATAATCAGCAGCGCTACGACGATGCGATTGCATCTTATAGACAGGTCCTCGAACGGCATCCGAGGAGCCAGTATGTTCCGGATGCTCTGACAGGGATTCAGTATTGCTATTCCTCGCAGGGGAATGTGCAGGGCGCTATCCGTGTGCTCGATGAATTCCTGCGTTCGAATCCCGGGAGCGAGATGACCGACCAGCTGATGTTCAAGAAAGGCGACCTGTATTTCGGCCAGCAGCTTTATCGGGAGGCGATTACCGAGTATCGGAGCTTTATCCAGAGATTCCCCGAAAGCAAACTCGTCGCCGATGCGCAATACTGGATCGGGCGTTCGCATATGATGCTCCGGAGCGAATCCGAAGCGCTGCAGTCGTTCACAACCATAGTAACTTCGCATCCGGGAAGCGCCATCGCACCAGGTGCGCTTGTGGAGATTGGAAAGCTGCATATCGAACGGCAGGCCTATCGCGAAGCGATCGCGGCGTTCGACCGGCTCGAGCGCGAGTATAAGAATTCAGAACAGGCGATCGAGGGCGCCTATCAGAGGGGGGTCGCTTTGCAGCGGGGGAACAATATCGCCGACGCCGCCGATCAGTTCCGGAAGGTCGCGGCAGAACATCAGGGTACCCGATTCGCCGCATTGAGCACCATCGGATTGGCGAGAATAGCCGAAGAACAGGGGAGAACAGGGGAGGCAACGGAACTATTGCGCAGCATTGTCGTGAACCGGACGGACGACGTCGGCGCCGAGGCGCAGTTTCTGATCGGCCGGATTGAACTCAACGCCCGGAATTATCAGGAAGCCATCACACAGCTTCTCCGCGTGAGGTATGTATTCCCGAACGCCGCAGAATGGGTAGCGCAATCCTATCTCGGACTCGGCGAGGCGTACGAGGCAACGAATCAAACCGCTCGTGCGAGAGAAGCATATCAAAATGTAATTCAGATGAACCGGGGAGAGGAGTTCGCACGTGAGGCAGAGTCGCGGCTGCGGAGGATGGGAAGCCTATGAATAAGAGCGCAGCTATGATTCGGAGCATCGGATTACTTCTGATACTAATCTTTCTTTCAGGTATCCATCTCGCCGCACAGGAACAAGAGAAACCTGAGCCGCCGGCGAGACAAACACCTGCAACGGCAGAACAGACGCGCGAAGGACAGGAGCGCCTCCCCGAGTTCGAGCTTCCGGAATTCGTCATTACCGGCAGAGCGACATTCAGATTGCCGCCGGTACAGAAGCCGAAGGCGTCGGAGAACTACGTTTACGTAGCGGAGGTCCCCGATAAAATGCCCGCCGGCGCACGTGAGATCGATACGACGCCGGTCGATCTGCCCGATAAATCATTCGGGGAATTTGCCGATACGCCGCTTCTGCAGAATGGATTCGCAAGGCTGGGATACGGACGATTTAATTCCCCGCACGCATCGGGCTGGACTCACTTCACGTCGGGACAGTGGGATGCCTCGGCTCAGCTCGATTACTTCGATACCCGCGGATTCGAGCCGTTCGCCGAGGGGAAGCGCTTTGACGGGAGAATCACCGGCGGCTATCGGTTCGACCAGGCGATTCCGTTCATCGGCGGGGGTCGAACGTTCCTAACCATGGGTCTTCTGAACAACGATTATTATCTAAAGCAGAACCCGATATATGTGCCACTGGGTTTCGATCCGCTGCTCACCGGACGGAAACTTCGATCCGGGCTTACTGAAATCGGATTAACCTCAGGTCCGGGATTACCATTCGATTATGAATTCCGATTCGGATGGCGGGGAAGTACGATCGAGGATGAGCAATCGGCGGAAACGAGCGACGATGAGATTACCACCCGTCTGAAGACCCTCGGATACATCAGTGACATTCGACTTCAGAGTGAATTTTTGTTCATCGTCAACTATCTCGACCGGGTTGTTCCGTCCGCAGATCCGAATTTTCTCCGGACGACGGTCAAAGCGCTTGTGCCGCTGGCGGGCGAGCGGCTGCATCTCGAGCTCGGCGGATCGGTGTATTATATCCGGCCGTCCAATGCCGATTTTTCCACGCTGTTCAAGCCGTTCGGCGAGCTGCGGTTTACTCCTGCCGGCGCGATCTCTCTTTATGCCAGGTTCGAACCGCAGGTTCTGCACCGGTCGTTGTACCAATTGCGCGAAATGAATCCCTACGTATCCGCCTCGAGTATTATCCGGCACGCTGAGGAATCTGTGAACCTGAGCGGCGGAATTATATTCACTCCGTCGAAGAAACTGCAGCTCCATGGGTATGCTGCGTATCTCGAGATTGAAGATTATCCGACATTCGATCTCCTGCTCGAGAGGGGTATGTTCACCGTCGATTATACCGGCACCACATCGATCGCATCGCTCGCGGGAGAGATGGTCTATTCGGCTACCTCGCGTGATCTGATCACCGCTCAGCTCGTTATCCGGCGTGCGAAAAATTCGTTTTACGAAACTACCGTTCCTTACCTTCCCGCATTCGAAGCTGCCGCGGTGTACACGCGGGATTTTTCAGCGCGGATCCGCGGATCGGCGGCACTTGAAATTCTCGGGGCACGGAGACCGAATTTTTCCGGAGCGTGGAACGATCTGGATGCCTTTGCAAACATTTCGCTTGACGTTCAGTATCGATTTCATAATATTATGGGCGTATATTTGAGCGTGGACAATATGCTCGATCACACCTACTCGGGATTCATAGGTTACCCGATGAGGCCGTTTTACATAGAAGGCGGAATCCAATTGGTATGGTAGTGATAAACCAACAATACAATTCACTTCAGGAGGCACCATGCCCGACCTTGACCTAAGGGACGAGAACGATTCCTCGGAACAGAGTCCGGAGGAGTATCGTTCGCCCGGATCGACGAGGTATTTGCGGGGCGGAGGGGGCGACGGAACCGGAAAAGTATTTCTGATTGCGATCATCCTGCTGCTGGTGATCGGCGTTGTGATGCTCAATCAGTTCGGTGTTATTCATCTATGGGGTTCGAAGGAAACGCCGGTCGTCGTCGATCTTCCCCCCCTCGACAATGAGGAAATCCAACCCGTACCCGAGCCCCGCGATCCGTTCATCGCACAGATAGATACGCCGTCAGTGACGGAGTCCCCGATGCAGACACCGGAGCAGACGGGCCGGGTCGTGGCGGGGCTGGATGCACTTCCGCCGGGAAGCGGAAATTTCACCGTCCAGCTGTCCGCCTGGAGGACGAAGGAGCGTGCGGAAAACCAGGCGGGCAGGATCCGGGCTGCGGGAAAACCCGCATATGTGGATGAAAAAACAATTAATGGAGTAAGATGGTACCGCGTTCGGGTCGGACGTTACGGTTCGCGGGAAGACGCAACGCGCGACGCCCGCAATTTCCAGCTGCTGATGGAATCGGGATGGTGGGTGGATCGAATCGACGGATAAACGGATTTAACAAACGGCTGTCTGGATTTCCCGGAAGGGATCTTTTTAAAGGAGATACGTATGGATTATTTTTCGATCGTTGCTCGCGGCGGTTGGTTGATGCTGCCGATATTAATATGTTCGCTGATCGCCGTCTTCATCATCATCGAGCGGTTCCTTGTCCTCAGAAGTGCGAGAATGGACGTCGGACAGTTCATGATGAAAGTCAGGACGATCCTTCACCGGGGCGATGTTCATGGCGTTATGAGTTTCTGTTCTCAGAAAGAATCGCCGATCGCGCACATTCTGAAGAAGGGAATTATGCGTCACGACGAAGGATGGGACAAGGTTCGGGAATCGATCGAGAACCAGGGAAAGATCGAGATATATAATCTCGAAAAGCGACTGAATATACTCGCGACCATTGCGGGTTTGGCTCCCCTCATCGGTTTCCTCGGTACGGTAACCGGGATGATACTTGCATTCATGAAGATCGAAAGCCTCGGAGGCAACGTGAATCCGTCGGATCTCGCCGGCGGGATCTGGCAGGCGCTCCTCACGACCGCGTTCGGATTATCCGTCGGAATCGTCGCTTACGGCTTTTACAACTATTTCGTCTCCCGCGTTGCGCGGTTCGTGCATGAGCTTGAGATGACTTCGACCGAATTTCTCGAATTGTTGAAGAACGGCGGGCCGGCGGCCGGCGATGCCGAAGGAAAACGGAGCGGCATGAAACCGGTCTACCAGGAGGATTATTTCAGAGAGAAAGAGGGATAGCGATGCAATTCAAAAGCGAAAGTAAACTGCTGGCGATGTTCAGCTACGCATCGCTCACCGATATCGTATTCTTATTGCTGATCTTTTTTCTCCTGTCGTCGTCGTTCGTCATTCAACCGGGAATAAAGGTGCAGCTCCCGCGCGCTGAAACGGGTGAGCCGCAGACCGAGCGACAGGTGATAATAACGATCACCGAGGGGAACGAACTCTTCTTCAACAACGAAAAGATAGTGCTCGCCGATCTCGGCGGGAGATTGTTACCCATGATGGAGCAGGATCCGGATAACGTCGTCATCATCCAGGCGGATCGAACGGTGAGTCTGCAAAATACCATCGAAATCATAGACATTGCAAAAGCGGTCGGAGCGACGCGGTTCAATATCGCCACCGAACCGCTCCGCCGCTAGGAGATACATTTGTGGAGAAAGAACGAATTCAAGGCTGGACCGGCACGCTGATCGTGCATCTGTTGCTGCTGGTATTCTTATTCGTGATGCACGTATCGCTCGATCGTGAACTCCCCGAGTTTGTCGAAGTGACATGGGGAGCGGTAACGCAGCGGGAACCCGTGCGTCCCGCCCAGGCTGCACAGGTAACCCGGGCCCAGCGCGAACCGGTGGTCGCACGTCAGCAGGAGACCGCCGCAACCCAGCGTCCGGTCATACTTCCCGAACGCCGGATGCCCGCTCTGCAGGAGGAAACGCTCCTCCTTCCCGATGTCGATAAAGTGGATCCGGCGAGCAGGTTGACCGAAGATAGCCGGCCTGTCCAGGAACAGACGCGCGAGCGGCGCGACCGCGATGCGGGTTCGATCCTCGGCGAGCGGGATCGCTTCGTTTTGCCCAACCCGGATGAAACGCGCGGCGAATCGCCGGCGGCGGTCGGTAGTACGCCGGATTCGCGCATAACCGATCGTGATATATCTTTCGCACTCGAATGGGTAGGCGATATTACGCGCAGGAAAATAAGCGGTGAACTTCCGGAATACCCTTCCGGCGTCAACGTCGAAGCGGTCATCAGACTTCGTGCGACCGTTCTGGCCGACGGAAGTATAAAGACTGTGCGTCCGGTACAGAGAGGAAACGCCCGGCTCGAGGAGGCGGCTCTTGCATCGGTCCGGTATTGGAGATTCGAACCTCTCGCCCGCAACCAGCCTCAGATAGAGCAGGACTGCTTTATATCATTCCACTTCACTCTGCAGTGATCGGCGGCGCTCCTCCCGGCGTTCTCGGGACGAGACTTAATCGGTCGTTCATCTATCCATCCGATCCCACGCACGGATCCGGTTGTTCACAGGAGATCGATATCTCCGAACAGCATTCCGGCGGCTCCCGTCATTCGGCGCGTGAAAGCAATCGACATCCAGTTGCGTCTCTCCGCGATATTCACGGAAAACCGGCGGATGATACGCCGGTCGCGTTGTTTCATCCAGATGTATGATCGATAAGACTACGAAAAGAGCATCGATTCCACAAGTTCGCAGATGATGTGGCCGGCGGTTATATGGGCTTCCTGGATTCGCTGCGTATCGCTTGAAGGTATGATGATTGAATGGGAGCAGAGCTCACGGGCGCTGCCGCCGGTATGGCCGAGTAGTCCGATGGTGATGAGTTTATTCTGTGCGGCATGCGTGATGGCGTTCACGATGTTCTGTGAGTTGCCGCTGGTGCTTATAGCGAGCAGAATGTCCCCTTCTCTTCCCAGCGCCTCCACGGCCCGTGCGAAGACGTGCTCGTATCCGAGATCGTTCGATCCGGCGGTCAGATACGATGTGTCGGTAGTGAGTGCAATTGCCGGGAGAGCGGGCCGCGTTCGTTTCGGACTGAGGCGGATGACGAATTCGGTGGCGATATGCTGCGCATCGGCGGCGCTCCCGCCGTTCCCGCAGAGGAGGAGTTTATGCCCCGTTGAAAACGCCGTCGCGATCATCCGGGCGGCCTTGTAAATATCGGCCGTGCACGTCTCGATCATGGCGCGCTTGGTCTCGGCGCTCTTCTCGAGGGATTGCACGATGAAATCGCGCATACTATCCTCAGGTAACGAAGCGGTCATTCTGGAGTCCGTTATTTTCTGAGCATGGATTGAATAATCTCTCCCGCCTGACTGAGCGCTTCCGCCAACTTTTCAGGATGCTTCCCTCCCGCTGTCGCAAGGTGGGGTTTTCCTCCTCCGCCTCCTCCGACGATTTTGGCCACGGCTCCGACGATCTTTCCCGCTTCGAGTTTTTTATTCCTGATGAGATCGTCGGTCACCACGCACACAATGACCGCTTTCTGATCGATAACGGCGCCGATGATGCCGACCCCGCTGCCGAGCGATGAGCGAATAGAATCTCCCAGCGATTTAAGGTGTTCCACATTCTCAGTTTCGAGCTGAATCGTCAGGAATTTAAATCCGTCGAGCGAAATAGCCTGTTTCAGATAATCGTCGATGTTCCTGAGCGAATCCTTCGCTTTGTAGGCGAGGAGCTGTTTTCCGATTTCCCGGATCTCTCTTGAAAGCGTAATCTTCAGCTCTTCTCGTTCGCGAAGGAGCGATTCGGCTGTTTCAATATGCTCCAATGAGGTTTCGCCCCGCACACGACGCGGGATTTCAATTGTTAATCGGTCGGGATGTCGAGCATGATTCACGGTTGCAGGATCGTAGTTCAGCATCTGTTTCTGAAGCTCTTCCCGCTCACGCAGCAGATTCTCTACTTCGGCCGTGATCCGTTCGGTTTTCTCGATCTGCTCGTTGAGAAAACGCTCGACCCCCTCGCCGGTAACCGCTTCGATTCGCCTCACGCCGCTTGCGATACCGGTTTCATGCACGATCTTGAAGAGACCGATGTCCCGTGTATTCGCCACATGAGTCCCGCCGCAAAATTCGACACTGACGTTCTCGTCGATCAACACGACGCGTACTTGTTCGCCGTATTTTTCACCGAAGAACATCTTCACATTCGGAATTTTCCGTGCGGTGCCGATGGGCATGGATTCGGCATGGACGTCGATTCTCTCTTTTATTTTTTCGTTGACAAGCTGTTCGATGTCGCGCAGTTCCTGCGGTGTTATCTTGCTGAAGTGCGGAAAATCGAACCTGAGACGGTCGGGCGCAACCAGCGAACCCTGCTGATGCACGTGCGTGCCGAGTACCTTCCTCAGCGCTTCGTGAACGATATGCGTTGCCGAATGATTGCGCTGGATATTGGTTCTTCGAAGCGGGTCGATACGTGCGCTTACCTCCGTCCCCTGCACGGCCTGAGCGGGCGACTCGAGTATGTGCAGAAAAAGATCCCCCTTCTTCTGCGTATCCGTCACATGGTAAGACATGCCGTTTATCAATATTTCTCCCCGGTCGCCGACCTGGCCTCCCGACTCGGCATAGAAGGGGGTTTTCTCAAGGACGAGGATATTATCTTTCACGTACAGGACATGGGATTCCGATTCAGTCTGCTCATAGCCGACAAACTCTGTCGGAGAATCCGATTCGATATCGAGGGAGACGGCGGCATTGAGTGCGGGTTTGTCGGCGATCTTTCTGGATCGATTCCGCTGTTCATCCATGAACGCATCGAATCCCTTTTCATCGATCGACATCCCTGCCTCCCTGGCAAGGAGCGAGGTTAAGTCGACGGGGAATCCGAATGTATCGTACAGGCGGAACACGTCTTCGCCCGGAATCCGGGCGGCCCCGCTTTTCTTCACACGGTCCGCCACCTCTCCGAATATCTCGAGTCCGCGGTCGAGCGTAGCGTTGAATCCCTCTTCCTCGCTCTTAATAATACGTTCGATGTGTCCCTGTTTTTCAACGATCTCTGGAAAGACTGATCCCATGGTCTGCACGAGTACGGGAACGATCCTGTAAATAAAGGGTTCGTGTGTTCCAAGATTTCTGCCGAATCGTGCGGCGCGGCGGAGTATGCGCCGGAGCACGTAACCTCTGCCTTCATTGGAGGGAATCGCACCATCGGCGATCGCAAATGTTAACGCCCTGACATGATCTGCTATGACGCGCATAGCCGTCTGGTTCCGTTCGCCGATGTACGGTTTTCCCGTCAGGCCGGCGATTTCCGTGAGTAAAGGTGTGAATACATCGGTATCGTAATTAGACGGCGGTTTCTGAAATCCGTTTTCCAGACAGAGAAGGGCGGCGCATATGCGTTCGAATCCCATGCCGGTATCGATATGTTTTGCGGGGAGGGGTTCGAGCTCTCTGTTTTCGTTCCGGTTGTTTTGGATGAATACAAGATTCCATATCTCAATTAACCTCGGATCGCCGGCGTTAACAAAATCGGCGGAGAGTGCACCATCGGGAGTGAGATCGATGTGAATTTCCGAGCATGGACCGCACGGACCGGTTTCACCCATTTCCCAGAAGTTATCCTTCGCGCCGAATTTCAGGATATGTCCGGGGTCGATATCGGTCACTTCCCGCCACAGAGCGAGCGCTTCATCGTCGGTTTCGAAAACCGTCGCCCACAATCGCTCCCCGGGTAGCCGCCAGATGCCCGTCAGCAATTCCCATGCCCATGCAATTGCTTCGCGCTTGTAATAGTCGCCGAAAGACCAGTTGCCGAGCATTTCAAAGAAGGTGTGATGGTAGGTATCGCGTCCGACCTCTTCGAGATCGTTATGTTTTCCGCTGACACGAATACACTTCTGCGTATCCGCGACCCTGGTGTATCCCCGCTTTCCGGTTCCGAGAAAGACATCCTTGAACTGATTCATACCGGCATTTGTGAAGAGCAAGGTCGGATCTCCGTAGGGTATAACAGGTGCGCTCGGAACGATACGGTGCCCCTTGGATCTAAAGAACTCCAGAAAGTCGTTGCGTATGTCGGATGAGGATCTCATGCGGGTAAATGCTATAATTATACTTCTATCTGTGTGTGAAGTTCGATCTCTTCGAGAATACCGTTTACTCTGAGACAGGTGCTCATCTCACCGGTATAGACGACCGCCTTTCCAGTGTTATGTACTTCCCATGCAAGCGCTTCTGCCTTCTCGACGGAACAGCCGGTGGCTTTGATGAGTTGTCCGATGACCTCCTCGAAAGTATGGACCTCATCGTTGAACAGAATTACTTTCGCCGGATCTTTTGTCAGAACGTCGGAATCATCCTGTTGAATTTCTGCAGGGTTCAGTACGTCCATTGCGCTCTCCATAATATCAGAAACCAAATCGACTTCCAATGGCATCTTTTAAGTTCGGTGTGCGTATCTCCGTTATAAAGTATGAATTTAACAAAATTCTCTCTGGAGAGCAACACGAATATTAACCCAGCCAATGACGTAATTCTGCCATCATGTCAGCAACCCGGATGTCAACATGGAAGAGTATATGTCAAATAGACTAAGGCCAAATTATTCCGATCGCTATTTGATCAATATTAAATGGAATCTTACACCTTTATACTGGCACGCCGTTTGATTCTACATACTTGTGTACTACTATAGAAAGGAGGGAAACGATATGACGCTCATCAGATGGAATCCGCTATCGGATGTTTCAACCGGGGTCAGGGAAATGCAGCGGAACATCTCGCGTATTTTCGATGAATTCCTCGCGGACACAAAATCGGGAGACGATACGAACCTGTTTCGATGGAATCCCGCCATCGATGTAGCCGAAAAAGAGGACCGGTACATTATCGAGGCCGAAGTACCCGGGATGGCCAGAGATGATCTCAAGATTACCGTGAGCGGAGATATGCTCACGCTCAGCGGCGAGAAGAAGCAGGAAAAGGAGGAGAAGAAAAAGAATTACCACCGGAGCGAACGATTGTATGGATCATTCTCAAGATCGTTCGCATTGCCGGGAGGTATTTCGTCGGGACGTGTCGATGCAAGCTACAAGGAAGGCGTTCTGACGATCGTGATACCGAAAAGCGAGGAATCACGGAAGAAAGAGACCGAGATTAAAATTAAATAACGATCGATGAGGTAAGCGATCTCAAGGCGAAGCGAAGCATTCGATGGGATCACCGTCGGAGCTTCGCTTTTTTTTGACCATGTAGGTGAAGGGAAAATGCGGCATGAAAGCTGAAGATAAAAAACATGCGGATAACAAAATACTCATCGGGAAAATCCCCGCCTCCTTGCCCGTGATACCGGTACGAAATACGGTATTCTTTCCGAAGCAGGTAATGCCTTTGACCGTCGGAAGGGATGCAAGCGTTTATGCTCTGGGCGAAGCCGAGCAGACCAATACCCCGATACTCGTTCTCGCGCAACGGGACGGAGAAATAGAGAAACCATCGGTAAAGGATCTTTATCATGTTGGAACGATAGCCCGGATCGTGAAGGTTTTTACCCTACCGGACGGTTCAAAGAATGTCGTCTTACAGGGTCTGTTCAGAGCGAGAATGGTGACCGTCCAGCAAACCGAACCCTTTTTAAAAATGGCAGTCCAGCGGATCGACGACGAATCGATCGCCGACACTGAGATGGTCGACGCGCTTGCTTCGAGCGTCCGGAGCGAATTTCACCGGATCGTAGATTTAAGCCGGGAATTCAGCGAGGAACATCTCTCGGTCATTCTGAACATCGAAGAACCGGGATCCGTCGCCGACGTTGCTGCCGCTATGGTGACAACGCCGGTTCAGGAAAAGCAGGAGATACTCGAAACTTTTAATGTGCAGAAACGGCTTGAGCTCGTTCTACGGCTCCTGAATACGCTCGTACAGCGATTGGAGCTGGGGAGCAAGATACAATCGGATGTGCGCGACGAGATAAATAAATCCCAGCGAGAATTTTATCTGAGACAGCAGCTCAAGGCGATACAAAAGGAACTTGGTGAAGACGGAGAGAACGTCGATATGCAGGATCTCCGTGAGAGACTGAAGAAGGGGAAGCTCCCCGGGGATACGGAGAAGACCGTCGAAAAGGAACTCGATCGGCTTGCGAAAATGAATCCTTCTTCCGCCGAATATACCGTCAGCCGCACGTATATCGAATGGCTGCTCGATCTTCCCTGGTCGGTTTCTACCGAGGACAATCTTGATATCGGCGCCGCCGAACAGGTTCTGAACCGGGACCATTACGGTTTGGATAAAGTAAAGAAGAGAATTCTCGAATACCTTGCCGTCCGCAAACTCAAGCGTGACATGCGCGGTCCGATACTGTGTTTCATCGGACCTCCGGGAGTCGGCAAGACATCGCTCGGTAAATCGATCGCCCGTGCTCTCGGACGTAATTTCATGCGCATGTCGCTCGGCGGGGTGCGTGATGAAGCCGAGATCCGGGGACATCGAAGAACATATATCGGAGCGCTGCCCGGGAGGATCATCCAGGGGATAAAGAAAGCAGGTTCGAACAACCCTGTGTTCATGCTCGATGAAATAGATAAAATAGGAATGGATTTCAGAGGTGATCCGGCGTCCGCGCTGCTGGAAGTCCTGGATCCCGAGCAGAACTCAACCTTCAGCGATCACTATCTTGAAGTTCCGTTCGATCTCTCGAAAGTCCTCTTCATCGCAACTGGAAACATGCTCGATACGATTCCTGCGCCGCTTCGCGACAGGATGGAGATCATCGAAATGCCGAGCTATATAGAGGAAGAGAAGTTAAGGATCGCCACGGATTACCTCGTTCCGAAGCAGGTCGAAGCTCATGGATTGGAGGTTTCCCACATAGCATTCACCGACGATGCGATCCGGCGAATTATCCGGAGCTATACGAAAGAAGCCGGCGTACGCACGCTTGAGAGAAAGCTTGCGGATATCTGCAGAGGCGTCGCGAGAAGAGTCGCCGAGGGGGATCACCGAAGCACGGAGATAACGGTTGAAAGCCTGCCGGCATACCTTGGTGCTGAAAAATTTTACAGCGAGGTTTCGGAGCGCGTCAAGCGGCCGGGTATAGCGACCGGTCTCGCATGGACGCCGGTCGGCGGCGATATTCTCTTCATCGAAGCGACGAAGATGAAGGGAAAAGGTCGACTGACGTTGACCGGTCAGCTCGGAGAAATAATGAAGGAGAGCGCCCAGGCTGCGCTGAGCTATATTTCCGCCTATGCCGGGGAGCTTGAAATAGATGAAGATTTCCGTGAGAAAATCGATATTCATATTCATGTCCCTGCGGGAGCGATCCCGAAAGACGGTCCTTCAGCCGGCGTGACTATGCTGAGCGCTCTGGTCTCGCTGCTTGCCGACAGGCCTGTTCGCAATGATCTTGCGATGACAGGTGAGATCACACTTCGCGGGGCAGTGCTCCCCGTGGGAGGGATCAAAGAGAAAATGCTCGCCGCACACCGCGCGGGCATTAAATATATCATTCTCCCTGAACGAAATAAAAAGGACATCGATGAACTGCCGGCCGGGATCTCCGCGTCCATGGAGTTCTCGTTTGTGAGTGAGATGAGCGAAGTTATCAAAGCGGCGCTTCGCGGAGATCCGAAGAAGAAAAAGCAGATAAGGTCGGACGAGTTTACCGGTTTTGCACACCAGAACTAATGTTCGCGTCATGGCTTTACGGACGCGCAGGAAAGAATGTTTCTATTCCTGCGCGTCCCGGTATATCTTACCCCACATCCTTAACTTACCATCCACCCACCGTCTTCCGATAGTACCAATCATCCGCCATAATACAAAAAACCGTAAAAATTGTTGAAATTTGCTTGATTTTTGCATTGGAAAAGAATAATTTTAGGCATCACTGGACGGAACAACTCGCTCGTATATAGAGGTCTACGCATTCTTAGGTAAATTAATTTATGAATCCATCGTTCCTTCCGCTTGGAATATAAACAATTGCGATAGGAACGGTCTTAATGATCAGGATTGATCCCGGCTCCGTGCTTACGAGCAGCTCCTGTTCCACCGGGATCATTCTGTGCATTTCTTATCCCCTTTCGGATATATATCTGTCCGTAATCCAAATGTAGGATCCGTTGTCTATGAACCGGTAAATCGTTCTGAGCGCGGATTATTATAGTTTTTACGGACATTATGTAACCGACGGAGCGGAGCTATAACCGGATCGTTCGCTTGAATTCAAAGGGATCCTTTATCATTTCTTAAATTCTATGATCGTATGAAGGATATCATAATTTTATTGGGGCTCGTTTGTATCACCGCTCTTTCCGTACCTGCTCAATCGCTTACCGATGAACAGAGGAGGCGGCTTGAGCAGGAAATTCAGCAACTCTCGCCGGCGGAGATCGAAATGCGTCTACGGCAATCGGGAGTATCCCGGGAGGAGGCGATCCGCCGGGCGCGACTAGAGGGATTATCACTCGAAAAGTATCTCTTTCCCGACCTTCCGGCGGTCGAAGATACACTCCGTCATGAGGACCGATTGGCACCCTTACTACCTGAGGCGTCGCTTCCGGAAACTATCGACAGAGGCGTTCTTGATACTCTCCGGTACCGTCCAAAGGAATTCGCAGACCGTACTAATGCTATGGAACTGGACGGTTTCGGTTATTCTATTTTCAAACTCCCCCCGACGACCTTCGAACCTGTGCTGCACATCGCCGCACCTTCGAATTACAGGCTCGGAGCCGGAGATGAACTTGTTATTTCCGTCTGGGGAGAGGTACAGGTATACCATGCACTCACCATCAACCGGGATGGCTACGTCCTTATCCCCGATGTCGGCCGGGTCATCGCGGCGGGATCCACCCTCGAAGAGCTGAGGAATCGTTTATTAAACCGGATGATGCAGGTCTATTCGAGTCTCGCGGGGGGCGCATCTGAAGCCCGATCATACCTCGATGTTTCTATCGGGAAACTCAGAACGATTCAGGTATTTGTCCTCGGGGATGTGGTGAGGCCCGGTGGGTATACGATCTCGTCACTCAGTACGGCATTCACAGGTCTCTATCTGGCGGGCGGACCGAATCTCGACGGTTCGCTCCGATCCATTCGCGTTCTCAGGCAGCATGACACCGCTGCGGAAATCGACTTTTATCAGTATGCGTTGAAAGGCGACCAAACCAACGATATCCGGCTTGAAGACGGCGATATCGTTTTTGTTCCCCCGGTGGGCCGGCGCATCGCAATATCCGGGAGCGTACTTCGTCCGGCCATATACGAATTGCTGGAGGGAGAAACGCTGGGTGATTTGATTACGATGGCGGGTGGGCTCCGGTTTAACGCATATATAGACCGCTTGCACATCGAGCGGATTATTCCATTCACTCAACGGCATATGTACCGTTATAATATGCTCGATCTGGATGTCCGGTTTCAGGATGTCGAAGAGATCTATTCCAGCGGTTTCCCTCTGGAAGCCGGTGATGTGGTTTCCGTATTTTCCCGCCCTCAATTTCCCGAGAATCGAATCCGCGTAACCGGCAGCGTCTTCAAACCGGGTATATATGAATTGACCGGAGAGATGAGAATTTCCGATCTGATACATAATGCCGGCGGTTTGTTGGACGGAACTTTCACCGGACGCGGGACCCTGGTCCGGACGCGTGAAGAGGATCTTCGGCGTGAAATCCTGAGATTCGATGTGGAATCGGCTCTGGCCGGGGAATCGGAGCACAATCTCCGGCTCAAACGTCTCGACGAGGTCTTTATTTATTCGAAGGACTTTTTCTTCCCCGAACAGGTGGTCACTGTTTCGGGAGAGGTAAGAAATCCGGGCACCTATACACGTGTGGAGAATATGACGGTCGAAGATCTGCTGGTCCTTGCCGGCGGAACTACCGAGGAAGCGATGCTGCACGAGATTACGGTAGCACGGCTGGACTCGACGAGCGAGCGCGTCTACACGGAAAAATTCACCGTACCGGTCGATGATAATTATCTTGATGCGAACAACAATCCCGCACAACCCTTCTTCCTGATCGATTTCGATCATGTCAAGGTTCCTCCGGATCCGAGAAAGAACAAGCAGAGATATGTCGATATAACCGGGGAGGTCATGTATCCGGGACGGTTCGCGATCCTCACCGATCAGGACAGGCTCTCCGACGTTCTTGCACGCGCGGGGGGACTTCGGGTGAATGCGTACATAGAGGGAGCGCGTTATTTCCGCGACATGGACGGAGACAGACTCGTGCCGGTTAGTTTTAAAGATGCACTCATGTCGTATACATCGGACGATAATCTCGTTCTACGTGACGGCGACAGAATAATCATTCCCCGGAATCCACAGGTCGTCATCGTCCGTGGAGCGGTTAATGTACCCTCAGCGGTATTATATGAAAAGGGACGCAGTGTCTCGGACTATATTAATCAGGCGGGGGGATTCAAGGAACTTGCCGATAAATCCAGAATGACCGTGACGCTGCCGAGCGGCAGGATGTGGAAAGCTTCAGGATGGTTCTTCATTCCCGACGACGATGTTCTTGCGGGAAGCATCATCAACGTGCCGGAGAAAATACCGAAAGAAGGTCGGGCGATGGAAATATTACGGGACTGGTCGGTACTCATGGCCAGTTTGGCTGCAATCATCGTGTCGATCGTGCAGGTGACGCGATAACGGACTAAGTTTCCCGGCGCTGTCTGATTTCCGATGGATCGGAGCAGCATTCAATAACAACGATGACTAACGAAGGTAAAGTATTCTAATGCCTGAAGATTCAAATAACCTGTATGCCGGGCAAGGGTCCGAAGACGAGGAGATCAGCCTGGTCGAATTGCTCGATACCGTATGGAGCGGTCGAAAACTGATCTTTGGCGTCACCTTTTTATTTGCGGTGACGTCGATCATTTTTTCGCTCATGCTTTCGAATAAATATACCGCGAGCGTCACGATTCTCCCTGATACCGATGCGAAGGGCGTTGGACAACTTGCCCAGTTTGCCGGACTTGCTTCGATGGCGGGGATATCTCTCGGCGGAGTTTCGGAAATCGAACTGTACCCGGCAATTATAGGGAGCGAGAGCGTGCTTCGGGATGTTATCTATGCCCCCTATGTGACGGAGAAATTCGGGAAACCGCTGAATCTGATCCAATTTTGGGAGATTGAAGGTGAAACCGAAGATGAATCTTATGAACTTGCGCTGAAAAAATTGCGCGAATCGGCAATAAACGTATCGGTCGCACGCGATACGAGATTGGTAACCCTGTCGGTGGAAACCGAGGAACCGAAGCTCTCGACAGAAATTGCAAACTCCATCGCCGGGCGCCTAGATTCATATATGGTCACCCAACGGAGAACGAAAGCATCCGAACAACGCCAGTGGATAGAACAGCGGCTTCAGGAGGTTGAAACAGCATTGGCATCGTCCGAAGAGTCAATGAAGGATTTCCGCGAGCGCAACCGCCGGATCATCGATTCTCCGCAGCTGATTCTGGAGGAGGGCCGGCTCATGCGGGAGCTTGAAATGAACAACGCGATGTTTATTGAGCTGAAGAAACAATACGAGGCGGTCAAGATCCAGGAAATCCGCGATATGCCGGTGGTCCAGGTGCTGGATTATGCCAGGGTTCCGGTCGAAAAGAGCGGACCCCGCCGCTCGATGATCGTCATCATTGCGACGGCGATCGGCGGATTCATATCTTTAGGACTCGTATTCGTCAGAAACTACTTCGACAGCTCTGAGGAAAACAAAACGTTTTTCCGGCGTATTACAGACGATGTGAAAAAGGATCTCAAATTTGTCAAATAATCCGTTGCGGATCGAACGTATATGAAAATCTTAGTCACCGGAGCCGCGGGTTTTATCGGTTATCATTTGTGTGAATATCTCATCGGGAATGGTCTGACCGGCGCCGAATCGCCTGAAGTACATGGGTTGGATAATCTTAATGATTATTACGACGTAAACCTGAAGTATGCGAGGCTCGATAACCTGAAGAAGCATGCGGGATTTACATTTCATCGGATCGAGCTCGGCGATAAGGAAGCGATCGATGCGCTCTTTAAAAAGGAGAGATACGAGTATGTCGTCAACCTCGCCGCACAGGCGGGCGTTCGGTACTCGTTGGCCAATCCATTTGCTTATCTGAACAGCAACATTACCGGATTTCTGAATATTCTCGAAGCATGCAGACATTACCCGGTTAAGCACCTCGTCTATGCATCATCGAGCTCGGTATACGGCGCCAACACGGCGATGCCGTTTTCAACCCATCACAATGTCGACCATCCCGTCTCGCTCTACGCGGCGACAAAAAAAGCGAACGAGTTGATGGCGCATACATATTCAAGTCTGTACGGCATACCTACAACGGGTCTCCGCTTTTTCACGGTGTACGGCCCATGGGGTAGGCCCGACATGGCGTTGTTCCTTTTTACGAAAGCAATCCTGGCGGGTGAACCGATACAGGTGTTCAACAACGGAAACATGAAACGCGACTTCACCTATATCGACGACATCGTTGAAGGAGTTGTCCGCGTGATCACGCTTATCCCAAATCCGGACCGGAAATGGACGGGGGATCGCCCGGATCCGGCAACAAGTTATGCGCCTTACCGGATCTACAATATCGGCAATAACAATCCGGTAGCCCTTCTGGATTTTATCTCCGCGATCGAAGAAAGTATCGGACTCGAAGCCAAGAAGGTATTCCAGCCGATGCAGTCCGGGGATGTGCCTGCCACCTATGCCGACGTCGACGATCTGATTCGCGACGTCGGTTTCAAACCCGATACGCCTATCCGAAGCGGAATAAAAAAATTCATCGATTGGTACAGGGAATTTTATAACAACTGAATCCTGCCGGACCGGACTGTGAAAGT
>CAZBUK010000074.1:0-20639 GCA_964495085.1 uncultured Ignavibacteriales bacterium | reverse complement strand
TCCCGCACCACAAAACGGTGCGGGAATCAAAACGCACACCATCGTCTCCACCCCGTCCCGATATAATCGGGAACGATTTCGGCTTGGTGGACCTGAATCATTCAAAATTCTTTATATTTTATTTTAGACAGATGTGTCACTTGATTATAAATTAAAAGGCCGGGACCATGAAAAAATTTACCGCGATACTGCTCTTTATCGTACTCAGTTTCTACGGCGTTAGCGCCGCCACCGGGTTGAGCGACGAGAAAATCGAGTCCTTTCGCTGGCTCGAAGGCACCTGGCGTAATATGAGAACCGGCGACTACGAACAGTGGCGGATGAACACCGATAGCCACATTTGGGAAGGACGTGGATTCAGAATCGCCGGTGAGGATACGTCGTTCACCGAGCGATTGATCATTGCGTGTGACGGCGACTGCCATTACATCGCGGATGTACCTCACAATCCCGAACCCGTGCGGTTCAAAATCACGGAAATTACCGAAACCGGATTTCATTCGGAGAACCCCGGCCATGATTTCCCGAAGTTTATAAAATACGAACTTGAATCGGACGGCAGAATGAGAGCGATTATCGGAGCCGGTGATCGTACCATTCGTTTCGAGTTTCAGAAAACGGCGAATTAATACTCGAATCAGGAACGTTCTCATGTTCCCACCTGTACATTGAACGGAACGTTGTCATCTTTCCCGCCTGCCTGATTTCTGCACAAATTCTACAAAATTTACCATTCCCGTCTGCCAGCGCTATCTTTGTTTGAGCCGAAATATACCGGTTTACCGCGTACTCATTTACTAAGCGGTTAACCCATGATTTCTAGTAGGGGCACTCATACAACGAATTACCGTATCAGGGAATTTCCCGGACTTAGAGACTCAACGAGAGGAGAAGACGGAAATGGAAAATAATTCGTTATTGCTTTTCATCAGGATCGCATTGATTTTAGTCCTTTGCCGGATTCTCGGCTGCTCGGATAATGCGGAGCTGCGATCGGGTGAAGCATCCGAACAACCGGGGATCAAGGCATCTCAGCAGCCGGCGAAGACATCCGGGTTCCTTCGTCTCAAACGATTTGAGATCATCGACACCGAGGGTTTCGGCACCCCTGTTGTCGTTCTCAGTTTTCTTGCTCCTGCCGACTGGGAGCTAGAAGGAGGAGTGCGGTGGAACGTGAATTCTCAGTGTGTGTTCGAACTGGTGTCGATTCACGCACGTGTCAGAGACCGTGAGGATAGACGAGCGTTTGAAATTTTCCCCAAGTATGTGAGCGATTGGGTGAACGATCCTCAGATGGCTCAAATGATGAGCGGAACTCAACCCTGCAGAGTGGCGCCGCCGCTCCGAAGCTCCGAATTCGTATCGAGGGCATTCGTGCCGGGATTCAGACCCGGCGCTACCATTGTCGAAACCCGCCAACGCACCGGTGCGGCCGAAGCTCAGTATCGAAAGACCATGGCTATCGAAGGAGCCGAAATCGCGCGATACGGATCCCGGCTCGACGTCGATGCAACTCAGTCCCGCATCGCCTACCACTCGGAAAAAGGGAGCATGGAAGAATGGGTCCTCGCAACATCCTCGGTTTTATCTGTGCCGATGTTGACCGGATTTCAACAGGGACTGAATCAAATGACCTTCGTCGAGAATGTGCTCGGGTTCAGAACTCCCTCCGGCGAACTGGACGCAAACGAGCGTTTGTTCACGACCATAATCGCATCGTTTCAGATCAACCCCGCATACGAAATGGCCGTGCGGAACGTCATCATGAGAGTAGGCGAAATTCAGATCCAGGGGCAGATGGCACTGTTACAATCCATCAGGGAACAGAACAGGAGACTATTCAGAGACTGGAATGCAAGCATCGACAGGAGAGATGCGGAGTGGACGCAGCGCATGGCGGTGCAGGATCAGGTTTACCGGCAGTTCAACGAGGCGATCCGCGGGACACAGAGCTTTACCGATCCACATTCGCCGGATCAGGCATGGGAGATGACAAACGACTTCGAATACGTTTGGAAGACCGCAAACGATGAATTCATCCTGACGAACGATATCAACTACAATCCGAATGTCGATCTCAACAGCAACGATCGGGAACAGATGCGCCGGTCGCGGTAAAAATCGTTGCAGCTCGCTGTGCAGGGAGAATGAAAATGTCCGGGATTTCCGACCGGCAGGTAATGCGCTCTGCCCCTGGACGATGCCTCGTGTGAAAACTCCGTTTGTATTCGCTGCCGCAGGAAGAAAACATGGGAACAAAGGAATCAATGCTTGACTATCAGTGAGCGGACGGTTAGATTGCACCTGCCGGACAGGACTTTGCATGTGGTACCCGGCTATGAACAGTTTTTCGATACCAGAATACTGTTTCACGGTAAGCAGTAATCCCGGATCACCGATTCACGTTTATCCGGTACACGACGCGGAACCCCGGTTGATATCCACGTAAGGAAAATTCTTTATGATCGTTTCAATTCCGCAAGAGAGTTGCTACTATTACGAATGTAGCGACGGGAAATTCCGGCTCACCTACTTCATTCCGCCGATTGTCCTGAAAGATCTTTGCGATACGGGAAAAATCTCACCGAAGGTCATGGAGGACTTTCCGGACGGCGTCGATCTCGATTGCACCGAACCCGATTTCGACGAATTTCACCGGCTGTACAACTACCGTCCTGAACACTCTCCCGATGTGCTGCGCGATGCGTTCTTCGCGATCTTCTCATCCACACGCGGCTGGAAGACGTTCCGGGGAACAGGGATGATGAGCTCGGAGCAGATCGAATCCATGCTCGGAGATGTGGAGAAAATCGTGGAGGAGACTATTCCCGAACCGATCAAACCCGTTCGGCTTGATCTCCCGTTGAGAGAACGCCGGTTTAGGAGAAATAAATTGGCAACGTTTCGATCCAGAATCGAAGCAACGCTGGTGAGATTGGAGGCAAAGGGAGTCGATCCGGGAAAAGCGCTTGACGAGCAGAAGTTCAGGAAGATCAAAATGAGCGAAGGCATAGACGCCGGCGAGATGTTTGTCAGGCTGCAAAGGAAACAAAGGGCGGAATAACATGATAAACGGCGACGGAAATCTCCACGTCTTTATGTTGAACGTGGGCCAGGGGGACACGACAATCATTATAACGCCGGAGGGCAAGATCCTCGTGATCGATGTGATGCGGCCGTCGAAGGTCGTGTCGCTGCTGGGGGATCTCGGCCTGAATGCGGGAGAAACGATCGAGCACCTCATTATCACGCATCCCCACAGCGACCATTTCGGCGGCGGCAATCGGCTGGTTCAGGACTACCTGATCGAGCAGGCGACCATAGCTCCATTCTGGCATGAGTTCGGCATGGGGCCACCGACCTACCGGCGTCTCATCGGCCGCCTCTTCGACCGGGCCATCAAATGTACCTTTCTGTCGGGTTACTGCCGCTGGTACCCCGACGGCGCGATGACGACCCAGCCTTCCGGCGCGGATCCCGAATTCGATTCGAATGTGCCGTTTATTGAACTGCTGGGACCGACCAACGGGTTGGTGCGCATGCTGGAAGACGCCAACGTATTCAATGCAAACCACCTGTCGATCATGACCCGGATACGATGGCGCAATTTCAGGATGATCATCGGCGGCGACGCACAAATGGAGAACTGGTGGTTCTTCGATCAGGAGCGAATGATGGAAGATAGATGCCAGGTGCTGCGCACCGCGCATCACGGCAGTCCCAACGGCACGCAATGGGAACGCATCAACCGGCTCGGACCGAGCCAGGTGATCGTATCGTCCGATCCGGGGAGCGGACACAAGCTTCCGGACCTGACAAGCACCGCGATTTTTACGAAGTTCGACAGCGCCAAGGGGAACATGGCCGTCATCACGGTCGACTCCGGCACCATTCACTTACGCGTAACGCCATCGGGAAGCCGGACAATGCGTCGATTCGGCGACTCACCCACGGCGAACGTCGATCTTAACGCAGCGACCCCGCTCACTGAACAGACCAATCCGACTGACTGGGCAGCGCTGCTGAACAATCGCGTAGCCGGGCTTTAGAACATTTCCTGAGATCATCCGTAACTAGCTTCCGGGCAATAGACGTCCTGCCTTTGGTCATCGAAAGGTTGACATGGTGGGAACCGGACGTAAATATCTCTTGAGGACATCGTTGTGCATCGGTACATTTCAATATTTAAATTTCTTTTAATTTCATGCTCCAATATGATGGATGTAATTTTTATACGGCATCGTATCTATACATCGATAGCTCATAGTCATAAAAACTAAGCCAATCATGAACAGGATCGACACATGAATCGCGAAGCTTGGTTCGAGCGGACATTCGATTTCACACTCCCCGTAACCCGCTTTCCGAACCTGCTTGAACGACTCCGCGGAACGCCCGCACGACTCGAGGAGCGCACCCGCGGGATCGCTCCAGATGTGCTCACGCGCCGACCCGGCGACCGCTGGTCCATCCAGGAACACACCGGCCATCTGTTTGATCTGGAACCGCTCTGGCTGAGCCGGGCGCAACAGATATTCGCAGGCGAAACCGGGTTGGCAGCAGCCGATCTGACGAACCGCCGGACGTATGAGACGAATTACAACGCCGGCGAACTGGCCGCAATACTCCGTGACTTCCGCGCTGCGCGCACCGGTCTTGTAGAACTGTTAACAGGAGCGGACGACGAGATCATAGCCCGTAGCGCTCTTCATCCACGCCTCGGCATCCGGATGCGGCTCATCGACGTCGTGTTCTTTGTTGCTGAACACGACGACCACCACCTCGCAGCGATCGCCGGGATTTTGGCGTAGGTCATGACGGATGACCGGCAGAATGGGTACCCCTGGATATTCGATGCAAAGATTGCAGCATTTAGCAGGGAGATTGACCAACCAATTGGCGGGTCCATGCGACCTCCGGAGCTACCGGCCAGTATCTATCTCAGCATAGCGTATTTTAAATTCCGAATCCGACTCTTGTACTTCGTCGCTGTATGTGAATTAAATGAGTGCATCTACCGAGTCGGAGAGGGAAGAGGCATCGGGTGCTATAATCCCCGATACCGATCTGCATGAAATATTTTACAATTCTTTGACAATTCTCACCTCCCGCATATTTATATTTCACAAAAAGATTTATTCTATGATTATACGGGAAGCAATCCCCGACGATAATGAAGATCTGATTGCCCTCACTAAATCGGTGCCGATGGATGGATGGATCTCATTGAGAATCGACAGAGAGCCGGACTATTTTCGACTCCTTAACATGCGCGGCGAAGGCAAAGTATTGGTGGCCTCCATAGCAGGACGGATTGTTGGAGCTATTTCGGTTGCATACAGGACGGTTTATATCAACGGTCGACCTGTACGCGCAGGTTATATAGGCGATCTCCGAGTGCATCCGCGCTATTCCGGATCGCGTATCACCTATAATCTGCTGCATTCTCTTCATGCATATGTGAAGTCCCTTGCGGTGGATATATATTTTATTGTAGTTGCCATGGGGAATCATAAAGTCCGAGGATTGATCGAGGGACGATTCGACTTTCCAAAATTCCAATCCGTCGGCACCTTTTACGTGTATGAGATATTGCCTTTGCCATATGACATGAGATATAGTACATACGAAATTCTCGACGCACCTCCGACCGATATCTATGATATTCACGCACTGCTTAACGAATTCAACAGCCGATTTGAATTCGGTTCGTTTTTATCGGACAGCGATCTTGAAAAAGAGTTGTCTATACTGTCCAGTCATAACGATACCGGATTTATTGAAGCAAAAAATAATACCGGCATCGTTGCAGCGGTCTCTCTAATAGACACATCGTCTTTTAAAAGGAACGTAATTATTACTATGCCGGCATACCTGCGCTATATGATCTCTTTCTTAAATTGTATAGGAAAAACGATTCCTATCCCTCCTCTTCCTCGAATCGGTGAGCCGGTTAATATGCTATATATCCGCCACGCAGCATATGTGAAGAATAACCCGGAAGCATTACAGTCGCTGTTTTCATACGTACGTAGTTATGCATATAGAAAGAAGTATTCGTTCGTTACGATTGGATTTCACGAACGAGATCCACGTAAAAAGATGTTACGATTCTTCCCTAAATTCACCTTTCACTCCGAAGGATTCGCAACAAGTTTGCGGGGAGATGAAGTTACGTTACAAAAGATTCGAGATGGAGTACCCCATGAAGATTTTTCCCTCGTTTAATTCTCATTTCATTCATCAATTGTCCGGAGAACCTATTATGAATACCATGCTGGATAGAGAACCGTACATTACGGAACAGTACAGGTCCGTTTTCGCCGACATTCTGTCCCAGGCAGTAACCGGAGAACTCATCGGAATGTCCAATTTCGTCACTCTCGCCAATATCCATACCGATCTCGATGAAGTCATGGAGGCAGTGGAACATGCCGACAATGAAAGAAGCCATGCTATAGCATTTCGTAAGGCAGCCGAAGGATTGGGGGTTTCGGTGATCGTCGATATTAATGCCCCTTATTGGAAACGAATTCGCTCTGCGTTCGTCAAGTGGGCCAACAAAGGAGATATTGACGCTTGCATGCTTATCCAGGAAGTCATGCTTGAATCGTTTGCCGTATCCATGTATAACCAGATAGGTAATGTTGCACATGCAGAGCTCGTTACGCTTTTCCAGACCATCTCGGCGGAAGAGAGAGAACATCTCGATCACGCCGTTGAAATATTTCAGGGCGAATATAAAAAAGACCCGGCTGCATTTACGAATAAAGTGTATGAAATTCACAACGATGTAATGTTTGTGCTCGCAGAAATGGTTGCCAGGGAAGATCCCGGCGGTCACTGCGGTTTGTGCAGCGGGGAATGCGCAAAACAGTCACTACATCACGTAAATTTAAATATTGTTTCTATGCGCGGCGCAGCTCTCAATTATTATTTAAAATCGCTCGACCGGATCGGTCTGCCGGGTGAGAAAACGCTCGAATGGGTAGCTCAGCTTCCCGTTTAAATCGCCGGATCCGGTATCCCCGAAAAAAGGTGAACGGAAGACTGTTTCCGGTACGCGGCAATAATAGCTCGGTTATCGAAGCTCTGCATTCACAAGGTATATATCAATCTATTCATTTATATCTACTCATGCTTCTTATGAACGTCATAAGCATCGACACGTGAATATACAAAAGACGCATCGTTTTGCAGAAGCTGATCACTTAAGAGGGTATCGCGAACGATCGTATCGGATAGATGCGCGGGAACCGTGCGTGGAAGTATGAGATTTCTGAAACAAATCCTTGCGCCTGGGGCGGCGGTGCGTGCAATCTGTTCAAAAGTCCTATCGGTGCCGGCGATATCCATGACTTCGCAAATATTTGAAAGACTTAAACAATCGAATGATCCCGGTGCCCGACCGGTAAGCCATTCCTTAAGATCAGCTGTAATGATGCTGATCCTGTCAATCCGTGATTTGATAATCTCGTAATTTTCACGGAGGAGATAAGGCGGCATATTCTCCTCCGTGAGATACCGACCGAGAAGGTATTGGGCGAGGAAATAGTTACTCCTGACCGGTATATCCGTCATAACATGTTTCGTACGGAGAAAGAAACTATCGGCGAAAGTAACGGAGCTGTCGCCAAACTGAAAATAGTCCGCGGACAGTCCCCTTCTTGCAAGCATTCTTTTATTAAAGAAAACTTTGAAGATTCCCCTCCATCGGCAGGTATTCCACGTTTTTTCGAAGTACTCACGTTGTTCATCTATCGTCGATTGTTCGAAGATATTTCGGATTCGACTGCGTCCCTGCATGAAAGAAAGTAATAGTCTGAATATTCGAATAAAACGCTCATACCGTCCTGTCCCGAGGATTCCTTTTTTCAATAGCCGGGCATTTGAATTCCAGAAGGCAAGCGAATCGGGGCCAAGATCCCGCTTGATACTTTCAAATATCTCACGGCGAACGTTTGAGGGGCGAATACCGAGAAATTCAAGATATGTCTCATAGTCTAGATTTCTCATTGCACATATCTTGATATCCAGCAGGTACGATTGCTTCGGGTTTATATCGACTGCATAGACCTTCCCCGGATCATGAAGTAGGAAACTCAGCGTATTACAGCCGCCGGAGGTGATTGTGATGAGTGAATCTCCAGGTGATATTTGCAACGCTTTCCGGTCTGATTCCGGATCTTCCCAACTCATGGTAAAAATAAGCTCGGATAATTGAACCTGGCCCATTCGATGTGAACTCATTGTTCCGTTCCCTTCAGTCTAATGAGTAGGATGTTTCAATGTAAGTATCCCTTCGTGATTGAAGAACGGAGCCAAGACATACCCGTGCTTCTGAGCGATCTCCCAAATTTCCTCGATTTTTTCCGGCGTAATATTTCCTCTCCCCTTCGAAAACGATTCGAACCGATTTTCAAAAGCGAGCAGGATACCTTCGAACACACACCCATGACCGATGTATGGAAGCGGATATTCATAGAACGCAGGCATGAGATCTGGTTCGAAATAGAAGCCGCCAAGCGCGCGTCCCATTCCTCCATGATACAGATTTATACCGCGTAGAGAATAACTTTCATTTATACTATTTTTAGGGTATCCGGCATCGCATACAATGGCTCCATACTTACAACCATCAAGGGAAAACATCGGTGCAGCTGTACTGGCAGCCATAATAACAATATCCGCTTTACCAAGGTTTTCCAGTGGATCGGTTGCTGCAGTACAGGGTATTCCATGCATCAAAAACGAATCGAGTTGTTCCCCGAGTTTGCGTATATTCCGGGCACAGAGATCGATCATTTCAACTTTGCCTGCAAAATAAGCGGCACATCCGGATCCCACATCTCCCGTCGAACCGACAATCAGGAGACGGAGCCGCTTCAGATCGAGATCTAATTGACGGACTGCTACTTCGATACTTTTTACTATATAAGCAGCGGTAAGAGTGTTCCCCGTCGTGAATGCTATATGTTCCCCGGGCAGAATGCCGATGTCCCCCTCAAGAACGATGGACGTGAAGCCGCCGAGCGCCGCAATTCGCGCCCCTTCACGGATTGCATACTCAGCAGCCTCCCGCACCCGGGTTATATTTTTATGAAATGTTTCCACGTTGAGGTCGTCGGGTGTTATAAAAGTATCGATATACACACCGGACGATTCCTTACCACCGGGATGTGACCATGTTTTGATCCGAACAATCGTTCTCGGCGGAATCCATGGAACTATCCCCCGCAGATCGTCGAACGACAAACGATTGCGTTCATGTCCGCGGAGGGCGTGGACTACATTTGATATTTTCTCCCATGTATCCAGGTGACCGATTAATGCAAAGTCCAAAGTCGAGGCTTGGTCATCCAAAACGATTTTCCCGTTATTTGTTTATGAAATCTTCATCGATTGCTCAAATCTACATTAATTTTAAATGAAAATTGTCAAATAAATGTAAAATATTCACCCCGGGGTAACCCGTCGAAAATTTTCCCGCAGGTGGTATTGTCAATAACCTTTAATCATTTCATGTGCCTCGGGGAATAAACCATATTTTTTGGTTGAAAATCACACGTATCCGAATTCCGAATCCCTCTTAATCCGAAGTATTTGCACACACTCCTTGATTCCATCGTCCCGCTTTATTACTTTGGTTTTTTACATCGAAGAAACATGCGGGAGGAGATACCGGGATGCCGACACTTGCTGAAGATTCTTTCGTATCCGGCGCGCCGACTGAAAACGGATCGCCGGCCGATCAGATGCTCCGAATACCTGTACACGGAGTGCAGAAGGTCGAGGTCAGACTGGCGTCTCTGGCCGAGCGCGGCAGATTCGATCCGCTGCGGTGGCCCCGTTTCGCACTTGTCCAGGATCCTGCCGACCCCCTTTTTTACCGTATCGACCTCAGCGAACTTACGCTGCCGGACGGCGACTACGAGTATGAATTCGTGCTGGACGACCGGATACATTCACCCGTTCCCGATCCGTACGCCGACGAGATAACGCGCTTCGGGGGTTACCGAGGTGTATTTCACATCGCAGACGGTAAACGATACTCACCGCCGTTCTCCTGGGATGATGAATTTCCGGAAGGTGTGACACTCCCTCCCAACGATGCGCTCGTCATCTACGAGCTGCCGCTTCGGTGGGTGGCTTCGGCATCTCCCGACTATGCTCGCCAGATCGGTCTCGGCGACTTCGACCACCTGATTTTCGAGCATCTCGAACACCTCGCAGACCTGGGTATCAATGCCATAGAGCTCCTTCCCGTACAGGATTCACCGGACACTCTGAATTGGGGATACGGAACCAGGTTCTTCTTCGTTCCGGATATCGATATGGGATCACCGGTCGATATGAAATATTTCATAAAGCGGTGCCATCAACTCGGCATCCGGGTAATACTCGATGTGGTCATGAACCATGCCCGCGGCTGTCCCCTCGAATATCTTGCGGATGACCTTTACTTTCTGAAGAACGGAGATGAGGAGGGTGGACGGCCCGGCTGGGGAGGCCGTATCTTCAGGTACCGGCGCCCGGCCCCGGACGGAAGCTTTCCCGCGCGGGAGTTTCATTACAGGATGGCAGGGTTCTGGATCGAAGAATACCGGATAGACGGTTTCAGGATCGATGAGTTCAAGGGGATCGATCACTGGGAGTTTATCCAGACGTTCAGAGACCGTACTTGGGAAACGCACCTTTCTCGTTTCCCGGGAAGACCGTTTCTCGTCATCGCAGAGGATTCGTGGCGGCGGGCGGAAATTACACAGAACCGGATACAAAATCCCAACGGACGGAAGGTGGTCGACTCGATTTGGAACTTCGCTTTCCGCGACGAATGCCGCCGGATGCTGCGCAACCAGATTCATACTGCCTGGGGGCAACCTTCAAGACGCGAACGAATCAGAGCAGCCATAAGCGGGGAGCGGTTGTGGGACGATTGGGACAAGAGCTTCAAACAGGGCATCCGCGATATGGCCGATGCGGTGAATTATATAACATCGCACGACGTCGAGGAAGAAGGGGAAGAGCGTTTTATGAACTATATCTTCGGCGATCTGCTTCGCCTGAGATGGCTCGGTTCCGGCTCCGTAGAGAATATTTTATCGTTTCTCAACAATCTTGCATCCGCGCCCGAGGCGGTGCGACATGCACATGACGAAGCAGTTGATCGGGCGGGAAGCGCGTTCGCGCTCCTCCTGACTTCGGTCGGCATTCCGATGTTCCTCGCGGGGGAGGAGTTCGGCGACGTCCACGATCTTGAGCATAAAGACTGGCGTCTGAAGATGTCCGATCCCATCGATTGGAGGCGCGCATCACAACCGGGTCATCGCGCTCTGCATGACCGAGTCAAAGAACTCATCCGGCTTCGGACAACCACGGAAGCGCTCCGGCGAAATGAAATCGACTTCTTCTACTTCCATCCGGCCATCGATCAGAACGACGGGGTTCGCGTCTTTGCCTATTGCCGGACGGGCGGAACCGCTCTAGGCAGTCCGGATCAGGTAGTTGTGGTCGCCAATTGCGGACCGCATAACTTTCCGGAATTTGTTCTCCCGTGGCGATGGACCGATCCGGGCAGGATCCGGGAACATGGCGTTCCCGCCGCGGGCGGAGTTCCAAACTTCCGCCCGGACAGAAACGAAGCGGCGATTTCGCTTGCCCCGTTTCAGGTCCGGGTATACTCCACCTAATACATTCTGAGGCATGAAAAAATTTATCGACGTAAGCCATACCGTCAAGCATGGCATGATAACCTATAAAGGATTGCCCGCACCCGTCGTGTGTGATTTCCTCAGCAGAGACGACTCAAGAGCGCACTATGCCACCGGGACCAGCTTCCAGATCGGGAAGATCGAGATGGTCGCCAATACCGGAACGTACATCGATTCACCGTTTCACCGGTTTGCGGATGGTGCGGATCTTTCCGGATTGGACCTGAAGCGTATCGCCGATCTCGAGGGCGTAGTATTTCAAACAGATCCGGCACGTCGTTCCATCGGAGCCGAATTATTCGAGGGGGCCGATCTGGGAAATAAAGCGGTATTAATACATACCGGATGGTCGCGCCATTGGGGTACGGACCAATATTTCGAAGGCCACCCATTTCTCACTGCTGCGGCAGCGGAGACGCTCAAAGCATCCGGCGCTTCGCTCGTCGGGATCGATTCCTTGAACATAGACGATACTTCCGACGGCACCAGACCGGTACACACAATACTGCTGGGAGCGGGAATTCCCATCGTGGAGCATCTCTGCAACCTCGAAAGCGTTCCCGCATCGGGATTCAGGTTTCATGCGGTTCCCGTGAAAATTTCCGGCTTCGGCTCGTTTCCGGTCAGGGCGTATATCATGACCGGGTCCTGAAGCGGCATGCCACGTAAGCGAAGAGCATTACCGCATCGGGTATATCAAGCGATGCAAGGTTTCATATTGAAAGCGTCCGCGAAATACATTATCGTCGTTCACCCCTAAAAGTTGAATCAGGAACACATAATGCTGAAGCTCTACAACGAACTTTCGACATGGTGGCCGTTGCTTTCACCTCCGTCCGATTATGCCGAAGAAGCGTCTGTATACGAACAAACCTTCCTCGCAGAGTGCCGGGGTCATGCAGAGACGATTCTTGAACTCGGAAGCGGCGGCGGCAATACCGCTTCGTTTCTGAAAAAAAGGTTTCGTTTGACTCTTGTCGACCGTTCTCCGGGAATGCTTGAGATCAGCCGCACTCTGAATCCGGAATGCGAGCATGTGGAAGGAGACATGCGCACCGTCCGCATCCCCCGCACGTTCGATTGTGTGTTCGTACACGATGCTGTCACGTACATGGCGAGCTTGAGCGACCTGCAGCTGGTTATCGAGACGGCATTCGAGCATTGCAGATCCGGAGGTACGGCTCTTTTCGTACCCGATCATATAAAAGAGAACTTCAAGCCGTCGACGGATCATGGAGGAAGCGATGGCGATAAAACGGCCATGCGCTACCTGGAGTGGACGTGGGATCCAGATCCCGCCGACAATACTTTCGTGGTCGACTACGCCTTCCTCCTGCGCGGAGAAGACGGCTCGGTACGGGTCGAGCACGATAGGCATACGGGGGGACTCTTCTCCCGCGAGGACTGGATTCGGCTGCTATCCGATGCCGGCTTCCGCACGAAAATCGTACCCCTCGTTCTTTCCGATCTCGGGCCCGGCATGTGCGAAATGTTCATCGCGAACAAGCCCTGAAAGGCCCGTTTCTTATACGATTACATGTTGCCCCTCTTCTCCTCATAACCTGAGTCCAGGTCCTTTTAATATTCAGACTCCCCTGATCCTGCGGAAGTGTTCTCGATCGCATATAGAAAACGTGCGAACTTTAGCCAGCGGACATGGTCAAAGAGGTTGGTTGTGAACACGGAACAAATTTCGGTGAATTCGCGTAGTATATATTACTATGAACACAGCAATGTATATCATCTGGATAGCAATCGTTATCGGCGTGCCCGGACTCGCCTTCTGGTATATCGGGAAACGGCTGATCAATCCGCTGCCTGCCGCGAAGAATTCGACCCGCTGGAAACGAAACGCATGGACAGTACTCGGTTTCGTTTTCTTTTTATCCGTAGGCTCCGTCGTTCTCCTCAGGTTCAGCGAGAGTCTTGTCCACCGATTCGCATGGTTCACTTATATCATGCTCGGACTTATCTCTTTCGTCTTCACATTCCTCCTGATCCGCGACGGAATCTGGCTCGGCACGCGCGGAATACAGAAGCTGTACCGCTTCGGACGGTCCATGTTCAGCGACAGCCCTCTTCCTCAATCCGATCCGGCAAGGAGAGAATTCATTCTCCAGTCGTCTAACTTCGGAATCCTCATGTTAGCCGGTTCGTTTACCGGGTACGGGATATACGAAGCCCGGCGAAGGCCGGGCATTGTACGAATAACCGTACCGATATACGATCTGCCTGCGGAATTCGAGGGATTTACAATCGTCCAGCTTACTGATATCCACGCAGGATTAACGGTGAAACGCAACTGGATCGAAACTATTGTCAAAGAAGTCGACGACCTCAGGCCGGACCTGATCGCGTTTACCGGCGACCTTGTCGACGGTTCGGTATCGCACCTCCGGAACGACGTGGCGCCCCTGGGCGACCTCGCTGCGGGATACGGAAAATATTTTGTGACCGGAAACCACGAGTATTATTCGGGAGTTGAGCCCTGGATGAACGAAGCCGATCGCCTCGGGTTCGATGTGCTCGTCAACGAACACCGGCTTATCCGGCGAAACGGCGCGTCAATCGTGCTCGCGGGCGTTACGGATTATTCGGGCGGGCAGTTTTTGAACGAACATGCATCCGATCCGAAAGCCGCAGTCGAACATGCTCCACCGGACATGAGAAAAATTCTTCTCGCTCACCAGCCGAGAACGCTCTACCGGTCGGAAGATCTCGGAATCGACCTGATCGTCTCCGGCCATACGCACGGCGGACAGTTTTTCCCATGGAATCTCGTTGCGACCATAGGTCAGCCGTATATCAAGGGACTTCATTTTCATAACGGCACATGGATATACGTGAGTCAGGGGACCGGTTACTACGGACCGCCCGTTCGGCTCGGCGCCAGATCGGAAATAACCGTTATTTCGCTAACCGGCAGCACAACATAATATTCAAATGATAGATACGAAGCGGCATTTCGATTGACGAACTATCCGGAGACACATCAGCGTATCGCCTCACACGAAGAACATCCCGATATCCGCAGGCTCATCGACGAGATCTACCGCTCCGATTCCCGCCGCGTGCTTGCCACCCTTATTCGTTTACTCGGAGATTTCGATCTCGCCGAGGAAGCGCTGCACGATGCATTCACCGCTGCGATGGAACAATGGCCGCGGGACGGCATCCCTGCAAATCCGCGTGCATGGCTCATCTCCGCCGGCAGGTTCAAGGCAATCGATAACATACGCAGGCGAGCGCGATTTAATGAAAATATGGCGGAGATCGCGGACCGGTTCGACTCTGACGACGACGGCCAGGATTCGTATAAAGAGGGAATGCAGGACGACGAGCTGAGGCTTATATTCACATGCTGCCATCCGGCAATCACTCCGGACGCCCAGGTTGCACTCACGCTCCGCGAAGTTTGCGGACTCACCACCGAAGAGATCGCCCGTGCATTTCTCACGACTCCTTCGACTATCGCACAACGTATCGTCCGCGCGAAGAGAAAAATCCGGGACGCCCGTATACCGTACGAAGTTCCGGGATACACCGATCTTCCCGGGAGGCTCGATACCGTGCTTCGCGTCGTCTACCTGGTTTTCAACGAAGGGTATTCCGCTTCCTCCGGATCGTCGCTGACACGCACCGATCTCTCCGGCGAAGCGATCCGTTTGGGCAGACTAATCCTGGAGTTGATGCCGGAGCCTGAAGTGACGGGACTCCTCGCGTTAATGCTGCTCCATGAATCACGGCGCCCGGCGCGGACAACACCCGACGGAGACCTGATACTACTCGACGATCAGAACCGCTCGCTCTGGAACAAGGGTCTGATCGCCGAGGGAATCGCTTCCGTCGAACTCGCGCTCTCCTCCCGCAGGTTCGGACCTTATACTATTCAGGCGGCGATAGCCGCGGTACACGCGGAGGCGGGGGATCCATCCCTCACCGACTGGAACCAGATCGTCGGCTTGTATGATATACTTTTCCGGATAGAGCCGTCGGTCGTAGTAGAACTGAACCGTGCCGCCGCAGTAGCGATGCGCGATGGAGCCCGGGCCGGCCTCGAGATAATCGATAAAATCCTCGAACGCGGCGAACTGCATGACTATCATCTGGCGCATGCGGCACGAGCAGATTTATGCAGGCGTCTGGGTCGAACAGAGGAGGCGCGAGGTTCGTATGAACGGGCGCTCAGCTTGACCCGGCAGGAGAGCGAGCGGCGCTTTCTCGAAAGACGTCTGGCGGAACTTCAGACTTAATTATCCGACGTTTTTTCGGAAAACCCTCAAAAAACGCAACTTCAACACTTCTTTTTCGTATACGTTGTAAGCTTATTCGGAAGGGTGTAGGGAAATCATTTCTGACCTGCCGACGGTAATTTCCTGTATTATAAAAGAAAATCAAAAATACCTGACTATTATGCAGCTACAAACCGATCATTCTATTCGCGAAAAAATATTCCCGATTCTCGCAGTCGTACTTTCGATACTCATCTCGATGAGCGTACACATAGGTACGGCGCTTGCCGACGACGACAGCGCTGGTTCGGCCGAGGATCGTGCGAATATAACCGGATATGTAACCGACGCCACAAGCCGCGAAACGCTTCTCGGCGCCAATGTTTTCCTGATAGGCACCACCTTCGGATCGAGCACCAACACTTCCGGATACTACATGGTCAGCCGCATTCCCCCGGGAAAATATACCGTTCGCTACAGTTTTATCGGATATGCGGAAAGACAGATCGAGATAACCGTAAGACCCGGTGAGACCGTTCGGCTCGACGTAGAACTCGTGCCGACGGAACTCATGCTCCAGGAACTCGTTGTGGAAACCGATGCATTTCAGGAGGAACTTGCGCGCATCGGTACGACGCAGCTGACGACGCAGCTCATCAAACAAATGCCCGCCGTTTTTCAGGCCGACGTATTCCGGTCGCTGCAGGTACTCCCCGGCATTAAATCGGCATCGGATTTTTCATCCGGCTTGTATATCCGCGGCGGGAGTCCGGACCAGACGCTCATCCTGCTTGACAGAACGACGGTTTACAATCCTACGCATTTCTTCGGATTCTTTTCCACGTTTAATCCGGACGCGATCAAAGATGTGAGATTATTCAAAGGAGGGTATCCGGCCGAGTACGGAGGAAGACTCGGATCGGTCGTCGACATCTACAATAAAGACGGCAACAGGAACAGGACGCAGGGAGTCGTCAGTCTGGGATTGCTTTCGAGCAGGGCTTCTATCGAGGGACCTTACGGGAGCGGTTCCTACATGATCGCCGCCCGCCGTTCGACAATTGAACCGCTGCTTGCCGCGCTCAAGAATCAGGTCGACGACATACCGGAGAGCTTCTATTTCTACGACATCAACGCAAAGATCAATTACGATGCAAGCCCCAATGACCGATTGAGTCTATCGGTATACGCCGGGCATGATTATTTAAATTATCCGATCGGAAACGATCTCGAATTCGATCTAACCTACGGGAACCGCACCGTAAGCGCGAATTATACGCGCATACTCGGCAGATCGATGTTCGCCAATCTCACCGTTACGGGCTCCAACTATTTCAATCGCCCTTTCTTCGAATTCGGGGGAACCGAATTCGTCAGAAACAACCGGGTCTACGATTACTCCGTCAAGACGGATCTCGACTGGATACCCAACCAGCAGCATTCATTCCGGATAGGTCTCTGGGCCGGGAATCTCATACTCCGCCTTGACGACCAGTTCGACGGCTTGCATACGTTGTCATCGAGGATCGAAACCGAATACGCCACGGCGTTCATTCAGGACAGATGGAAGCCGCTGTATAATCTAACCTTCACGCTCGGATTTCGAGCCAACTATTTTACCAAGGGAGATTATTTCCGCTTCGAACCGCGTGCGTCGGCCATCTACGACCTGACCGAAAGTATAACCCTGCAGGGAGCGTACGGCAGGTATCATCAGTTCCTGACGTTGATAACGAACGAAGCATTTGCCGGCTTCGACGTTTGGCTCACGACCGATAAGGGCGTTCCTCCCGCCTGGGGAGATCAGTTCGGCGCGGGATTCACCTACCGGTTTGCCCCCGACTGGAATTTCGAGACGGAGGGGTATTATCGAACGATGCACGATCTCTTCGAGCTCGATCCGCGTCTGCCGGACGCCGCGGGACTTGCATATGAAGAACTCTTTCGATTCGGCGACGGCTACGCATACGGGATCGAGGTGCTGCTCGAACGCACCGCCGGTCGTCTGAACGGATTCCTCGGTTATACATGGGGAAACACCAGACGCCGGTTCCCCGGATTTAACAGGAATAATTATTATCCTCCGAAATACGACCGCATCCATGATCTGGATGTCGTACTGAATTATAATCTCTCCCGGCGCTGGCTGCTGACCGCCGTATTTAATTATGCAACGGGACAGGCATACACCGAACCGCTCGGAAGAGCCGCCGTGATCGGCGATCCGTTCCGGACGGGTCCGCGCGATTATATCATCGTGGGCAACGTCAACGCTTCACGACTCCCCTCGTACCACCGGCTCGATATCAGCTTTTCGCGGCAGGGGAGATTCTTCGGCATCGCTGACAGCGAGCTTCAACTGCAGATCATTAACCTGTATTCGCGAAGGAATATCTGGTTCTATTCCTTCGATTTTAACGATAATCCCGTGAAGCGGGAGGCCGTGCAACTGTTACCAATACTGCCATCGATCACATATACGGTATTTTTCTAGAAAACCATGAAATACATTTTTTGGATATTTCCGTTGCTGCTCTTCGCCGCGTGCGATCTCGACGTCTACAAACAGGACGATTACAACGAACTATACGTGGTGGAGGGATTTCTCGTCGCCGATAAAACGTTTCCGCAGATTCGGATTTCAACGACTGCGCGAATCGGCGAACGATACGATTTCGGAGACCGAGCGGTCGACGGCGCTGCCGTACGCGTATTTGAGCTGAATGAATCGGGGACGAAAATCGCCGCAATAGTCTATCAACAGGACATTCAGCCCGGCGTATACGTGCCCGTTTCGACCGAAGAGACGGTGAAACCGGGAACGCGCTATGCATTGGAAGTATCCGGTCTTCCCGATCCTGATGCATTCATTACGTCGCAGACATACGTGCCGCAGCGGTTCGAGATCGTTCACCTGAATACCGATACGCTCCGTTTTCAGGGACCGATGCAGTTCGAAATAAATATAACCCGCGGAGTGTATCCGGGACGTCAGAATATCTACGTTTTCACCACCGAGGCGCTTGATACGGCCAACTATCCGCTCACGCCGCTGTATCGGAACGAGTTCGCCGAGGATTTCGGCGGCGAGAGCTTCCAGCTCATATCGTCGCCGGGAATCCATGAAGGAAACTACGAGATCAACGACGATAACACGATCAACATCCGGCTCCCCTGGCTCATGATCGCTTACCTGGGCCCGAACCGGATATCGGCCTATGCGATCGATGATAACATCTACGATTTCTACCGCTCGGCGGACGTACAACTGGGAGGATCAACTCAATCGCCGGGCGAAATAGAAAATGTGATCTACCGTGTCGAAGGAGGTATCGGTTTGTTCGGCAGCATGGCCGGAATAAGCACCGATATCTATGTTCAGCCCGGGCCGTAAACGCGAACTGCGTCGCTCTTCATTTTCCCCGTTTCCCGTGCTTTATCCAACCGCAGACAGAAGCTCCCCGCCGTCCGTCTCGGGAGTTGTATCCGCATCCTCCCCACAAAAATAATATTCAACCGATCGGTTGACTTTTACATGTTCGCATATTATATTCAACCACATGGTTAACAATCACATACGACAACTCGACGCGGTATTTCACGCGCTTGCCGATCCGACGCGGAGGGGGATGCTCAGACAGCTCGCCGCACGTGACCGTACGGTAAGCGATCTCGCCGGGCGGTACGATATGTCGCTCGCAGCGGCATCGAAGCATATAAAAGTATTGGAGCAGGCGGGACTCATTAATCGGAACATCGAGGGCCGCCGGCATATCTGCCGGTTAAATCCTAAGAAATTATCTAAAGCAACCGAATGGCTCCGGTTCTACGAGCGTTTCTGGAATCAAAAACTCGCTTCGCTGGAGGTGTTGCTGGCACATGATACCGAGTAGCTGTGTACGGCAGCGTCCGATCGGCTTATGTGAAATAAAGTGATTTATACCGCGGGACATACCCGCATTTTCCGTGTCATAAGGGAGGATCGAGTGAAAAAAGAATCAAAAAATCCGGGCCCCGCCTCGTCCGTACCCCATGAAAGTTCAACGTTTCAACCGGACTCCGAAACAATCAGATGGAAGATCCATTTTCGATCATCTCCCGCCGATGTCTACCTTGCGCTTGCTTCGCCGGAAGGCAGAAGAGGGTATTGGGCGGAATCTGCCGACGAAGAAAACGGCGTCATACATTTCATCGTTCCCGGCGGACTTGCATCGAAAGGCAGGATTCTTGAACGGATCCAGAATAAAACATTCACTACTGAATATTTCAATATGAAGGTGCGGTTCAATCTGGAATCCGATTCCAGCGGTACAGGTACCGATCTTGAGATGACCTGCACCGACTATCCGCCGCACGAGAGAATAGAGATCATCGCGGGATGGGTATCGGTTCTCATGTCGATGAAGGCCGCGGTTGATTTCAACGCGGATCTCAGGAATCACAATCCCCACCGAAGCTGGTGGCAGGGTTATGCCGACAATTGATCCCTACGCAGCTCCGACGTATCTTAAACAGCTGGAAAAGGGGAAAAGAACAATATCTAATTTCGAGATTCGGATTTAGAATTTATTCTACGCAAAGTATGTTTTGCTTAACCCAATAACTAAAATTAATGATAGTTTTAAGACTATAATCCACATTCGTCCAAAATAAAATATAAAGAATTTTGAATGATTCAGGTCCACCAAGCCGAAAT
>CAZBUK010000073.1:0-21198 GCA_964495085.1 uncultured Ignavibacteriales bacterium | reverse complement strand
ACTTGCCTCCTTCCTCATTGCGCTTCTGATGTATCCCGCGATCGTTGCGTCGCAGGACAGAATAACCGGCAGAGAATTTGCTTCACGATCCGAAGTCATCGCACAGCGTGGCATGGCGGCCACCAGCCATCCGCTTGCCACGCAAGTCGCCGTTGATATACTCAAACGGGGAGGCAGCGCTGTGGATGCGGCCATTGCGGCAAACGCGATGCTCGGACTGGTCGAGCCGACCGGATGCGGCATAGGTGGGGATCTCTTCGCAATCGTATGGGATGCCGGTACCAAAAGGTTGTACGGACTCAACGCGAGCGGCCGGTCGCCGAAATCCCTCACCAGAGAATACTTCATCGAAAACGGCTATACCAGGATCCCTTCATTCGGTCCGCTTCCCGTCAGTGTCCCCGGCACGGTGGACGGGTGGTTCGAGCTCCATGGAAAATTCGGACGGCTCCCGATGCCGGAACTGCTTGCACCCGCAATAACCTATGCGCGGGAGGGCCATCCGGTTGCCGAACTGATCGCCTTCTACCTCGAACGTTCCGCCCGGCTGCTCTCGGACTTTCCGAATTTCAAGGAGACGTACATGCCCGGCGGCCGGATGCCTGCCAAGGGGGAGATCTTCAGGAATCCGGATCTGGCAAATACCTATGAGATGATCGCAGCGGGAGGAAGGGATGCGTTCTACCGGGGTGAAATCGCGGAGACGATCGCGAGGTATATCGTAGATCAGGGCGGTTTCTTATCGTACGAGGATCTTGCCTCTCATACCTCCGAATGGATCGATCCCGTATCGGTCAACTACCGCGGATACGATATCTGGCAGTTGCCGCCGAACGGCCAGGGGATCGCCGGACTTCAGATACTAAATATCATGGAAGGATACGATGTGAAAGAAATGGGATTCGGGAGCCCGGAATACCTGCATCATTTCGTCGAGGCAAAGAAACTCGCTTTCGAAGACAGGGCTCATTATTATGCGGATATGGAGTTCAACGATATTCCGGTCGATTGGTTGCTGTCGAAAGCATATGCAGCGGAGCGGCGGAAACTGATCGATCCGGACCGGGCTGCCCGACGGTACGATCATGGCGTACCCGATCAGCAGAACACAATTTATTTAACAACGGCCGATAAAGATGGAAACATGGTTTCCCTCATTCAAAGCAACTATCGGGGAATGGGCTCGGGGATGACCCCCTACGGTCTCGGATTCGTCCTGCAGGATCGCGGCGAATCATTCAATCTGGAGGAGGGATTCTTGAATACATACGAACCGAATAAACGACCGTTTCACACGATCATTCCGGGATTTGTTACAAGAGATGGCGAACCATTTATGAGTTTCGGCGTCATGGGAGGAGGGATGCAGCCGCAGGGGCATGCTCAGATCGTCATGAATATCGTCGACTTCGGCATGAACCTGCAGGAAGCGGGCGACGCTCCGCGCGTACAGCACGTTGGATCCTCCGAGCCGACCGGTGAGAAAATGACCGGAGGCGGAACCGTTTATCTGGAGACCGGTTATTCCTGGGAGACCGTCAGAGCGCTCATGCTCAAAGGCCACACCATCCAGTGGAATCTCGGCGGTTACGGCGGGTATCAGGCAATCAGGTACGACCCGGTAAACCGGGTATACTACGGAGCATCCGAATCGCGCAAGGACGGCCAGGCTGCGGGGTATTGAACGTTTCCGATGATATAGCTCTTTGATTATCGCTGTTTCGCTTCATAATCCATGCTCTCTCTGACAATGCTAAAATCAAATGAACGGATAATAGAACATGAATCAATGGTATGTAGAGCTCTTCAGGAATTTTGCCGATCAGTATGAGAAGGAGGAATTCACAAAAGGAACATCCGGCGAGGTAGATTTCATCGAGGCTGAGATCGGCTATTTAAAAACTAACAGAATTCTCGACATCGGGTGCGGTACCGGCCGCCACGCAATCGAATTGGCACGCCGAGGCTACAAGGTTACGGGGATCGACCTGTCTGCATCGATGCTGTCCAGGGCGAGTACGAAAGCCCGGGATGCCGGCGTCGAAGTCGATTTCATACAGTGCGATGCGCGAAAACTCCCGTTCTCTGCTGAATTCGATGCAGCCATCATGTTGTGCGAAGGGGCATTCCCCCTGATGGAAACCGACGAGATGAACTATATGATCCTCCAATCGGCAGCGCGCGCACTCCGGTCCGGCGGCAAGTTCATCTTCAGCACGTTGAACGGACTTTTCCCACTGTACCATTCCGTGAAAGATTTTGTGAACAGCGATTCCAAAAGCGGCTCCGCCACGGCGAATAAGTTCGATCTGATGACTTTTCGGGATATCGGTACGTTCGAGTTCACGGACGACAACGGGAAAACGGCCCGTCTGCATACCAGCGAAAGATATTACGTACCCTCGGAAATCACATGGCAATTGAAATCGCTGAAATTTAGTAAGATCGATATTTACGGATGTAAACTCGGAGCATACAGCAGAAAAGACACGCTGACAACGGACGATTTCGAAATGCTCGTGGTAGCGGTGAAATAAACATTCGCTTCCCTTCTCCCATCACCTCGCAGTAGCGAATGCATGAGACGTATGAAACCTGCTGGTATCGCAGCCTGTCGTCTGACACATCAACACATAACGGAGTCGAAGCTCCGGACGCCTGAAAATCTTCTCGAACGGGTCTGCGGTATCCAGGCGCAGGAGTATGAAAGTTCGTTGTGGGCGATGGGTGTACGCTTACCCGGCAGTAGTTCCGCAGACATGGAAAGAGCTGTGGCTCTCGGAAAGATTGTTCGGACATGGCCGATGCGGGGCACGCTTCATTTCGTCTCGGCTAAGGACGTCCGATGGCTGCTGGCGCTTCTCGCCCCCCGGATCATAGCCGCCAACGCAACGAGATACAGGCAACTCGGACTCGACTCTGCGACACTGTTGAAAGCCGTCGGAGTTATGGAAAAGATCCTTACCGGCGGTAAACAGTTGACTCGCCATGAGATCGCGCTCCGCCTCAATAGATCGGGAATAAAAACGGACGGACAGCGACTTGCGTATATGTTGCAGCGTGCGGGATTGGATCGTGTACTATGTTTCGGTCCCCGCCGCGATAAGCAGTTCACATACACGCTACTTGAGGAATGGACGCCGTCCCGAAAAATTCCGGATCGGGAGCAGTCGCTTGCGATGCTCGCGGGAAGGTATTTTACGAGCCGCGGTCCTGCCGCAATCGACGACTTCATCTGGTGGTCAGGCCTTACCGCGTCTGACGCGCGCCGGGGTCTTGAGGCAGCAAATCCTCCGCTGGTCCTGCTCGCGGTAAAGGGAAAATCGTACTGGATGGCAAATGATACACCGGAAACTTTATCCGCGGAGCGTAGGATAGTTTTGCTACCTGCTTTCGATGAGTATATAGTCGGTTATAAAGACCGCAGCATTATGCTGGGAAACAGGCATCGAGCGGAGGTTATATCGATGAACGGTGTATTCCGGCCCGTCATTGTCCTTGACGGACGTGTCGTCGGAACCTGGAAGAGAACGGTAAAGGGTTCAAGGGTTATAGTCGAACCGGCGCCCTTTGGTGCGGGTAAAAAATCCCATCAAAGTCTGATACAGTCGGCTGCAGAAGAGTATGCCAATTTTTTGGAAAAACTACTCATCCTCAAATAAGAATAGCTCTTCTAACAATCTTAACCGGGATGCAGGCATGCGATCCCGTGGCAATGCGGGAAATAGTTGCTTTTCATGATTACTTTTAGTAGATTAGTAATCTACTAATTTACTGAAAGGAACAATTATGAAAATTCCCGTTGATTTAAAGCATAAACCTGTGATTACTTCAGAGGATTATAATCGGGTAGATGGGAGATATGCTGTTAACTCCGACACAAAAGGGCTTTCGCTCGGACTTGCTCAGTGGAATGAGCGCGGAAAAGTGGAGATCTCTGCGAAAATCTGGCGTCACACAGGTGAAAAATGGTCCAGACAATCCGAAGAAATGCCTCTCCATCGGGTGCTCGATCTCGCCATTCTGATCTGCAAGGCAAAACATTACTTTGCCCATCGATATCATACAGAAGATTCAGAATATCCGAACTTCCCTGTAATAGAGAGAGTCCCTTTGCAGGGGAATGCAATGAATGTCGCCGTATGTACATCGAATGAGCATATTCAAGAGGATATACAACTCTTTGATGAATGTCTGCACCGGGACGATGAAATTATCGGTGAGCGGCTTAAGCTGCTTTCGGGCATTTTGAAGAAACTCGGATATTGATTACCGCAGGATACAACTACTACCCGCCGTGATGAGACGAAGGTAACTTCTGAAATCCGGCGGGTACCATATCGGGTGATCATACCGATACACCGCAGTTCACCGATCCCCTCCCTCCTTCCACCGAGAATATAGTGATTCGGAATATCCGTATCGGTATCATATATATAAAAAAAACGGAAACCGGAAATTGTATATTGATCGTACGTTTCTTTTCACCCGATATCTTTCTATTTTTATATCGATGATATAAGGAGACATCCATGGAAATTAATCGAAAACGAAAACCCGACAGCCGGCTCATCGCCGGTATACTGCTCGTGACCGCCGGCGCTCTTCTGCTCTTTGAGCGAGGTCTGTATCTCGACTTTTCAATCTGGGACATAGTCGCGGTCATTGCAGTCGGTGCGGGAACTATCCAAATCGTTTACGGGAGAAAATCCTCCGAATACCGTGAAGGTACATGGTGGATTCTCATGGGAGCCTGGTTCTATTGTTCCGTTAACCACATCTTCGGGTTCGGTTTCGGACACACGTGGCCGATCGTCCTCATTATTGTAGGGATCAATGAGCTCTGGAAATCTTTCGAACGCAAACGAAACTACATCCCGGCCGAGGAGAACAAAAATGTCTGCTAAATCCGTCAAGATCACATCCCAGTTCGTCATGGGTCTGCTTATCCTCGGTCTCGGCATAATCTTCATGCTCGACCGGCTCGACGTGCTGTACGCAGGGGAAATTCTGCGCCTCTGGCCCGCACTCCTGATCATGTTCGGTTTATTCAAAATCCTTCAATCGTACTCGGGTACGGGTAAATTCATCGGGTTGATATTTGTCATAAGCGGTTCTCTGCTCCTGATCGGAAAACTGACTTCCCTGTCGTTCGGATTCAGCGACTTCCTGATCATCCTGCTGATCGGTTTGGGAACCACGCTCATATGGAGCTCCCTTGCAAGGCGAAGTTCTCCCGGTATTCTCTCCACCGATGAATCTGAGGATCCGAATTCGTACGTTAACGTATTCGCGTTTATGGGAGGAATCAAGCGGCAGTGTACCTCGAAAGATTTCAAAGGAGGTGAAGCGACCGCAATCATGGGGGGATGCGAGATCGACCTCCGCAATGCGGAAATAAAGCAGGATGAAGTCTATCTGGATATCTTTGCGCTCTGGGGAGGTATCGAACTCAGGGTTCCCGATTCCTGGACCGTCATCCTGGACGGTACGCCGCTACTCGGAGGTTTCGAGGATACGACTACTCCTTCGGGATCGGAGCAGGCTAAACGTCTGATCATTAAGGGATATGCGATCATGGGCGGAATGGAGATTAAAAATTGAACGAACGGGACGGAGGATACCGCCGGCCTTCCCGGCTTCGTTCCTCGATGGCGATCGAAAACCGGAATAATTGATGCATCCATTCTTTGTCAATAAAAAAGCGATACTGGTGTACATGGTGTCCTGGCTGCTAACCGGGGTACTATTGACCGCATTGATCGCTCTGCCGGAACAGCGAAGTTGGCTCGTTTCCGCACAGATCATGGTTCCGTCGGCTTTGCTTTACGGATTTATCGGCGTGTCTGCCTGGTATCTCTGCAGATATTTCCCCATGCGAAAGACCGGCTACCTCCAGATGGCCGGCGCATTCGTCGTATCGGCGCTGATTGCATCGTCGGTCTGGGTTGCGCTCACCGGCGAATGGGTAAAGCTCATTGCAACTTCTCATGATCGATCATCCGGCGATCTTCTCGCGACAAGCGAGCTTCGTCTGATGACGGGGGCGGGATTTCTGCTCTACCTGCTCGTCCTGTTAGTGCATTATCTTCTCATATCTGTGGAGGATTCGAAAAACGCAGAGCGCCGCGCGGTCGAAATGCAGATGCTTGCACGGGACGCGGAGCTCCGCGCGCTCCGGTCGCAGATCAACCCGCATTTCCTCTTCAACAGCCTGAACTCGATCAGCGCGTTGACCTCGCAGAGTCCGGATGCTGCGCGTACCATGACCCAATTGCTTGCGGATTTCTTCCGGAAGAGTCTTTCCGCCGGCGGCAAAACCGACGTCCCGCTATCAGAAGAGATCGGTCTCATCACCGATTATCTCGAGATCGAGCGGGTACGATTCGGAGATCGGTTGAAATCGGAGATCTCCGTAGATCAGCGGTGTCAGCGATTTGGAATTCCCCCCCTCATTCTTCAGCCGCTGGTCGAAAATGCGGTAAAACACGGGATAACGAACCGAATCGAAGGCGGAACGATCGCGATCAGTGTGTTCATGCAGAACGGCAGGGTCCACATCCGGATAAAAAATCCATACGACCGATCCGAAAACGATACCTACGGAACCAGGCTGGGAATCGAGAACATACGGAGCAGATTGGCGGCAGTCTACGGATCGAAAGCCCGACTGGACATACGGCGGGATGAAACTCTGTTCACGGCGGAAATTACCATTGAGATATAATATGATCAGAACGATCATCGTTGACGACGAACCTCCTGCACGGGGAATCGTCCGGGAATACCTGAGCGAGTATTCGGATATGGAGATCGTCTCAGAATGCGCGAACGGATTCGAAGCGGTGAAGGCCGTGACCGAGCTCAACCCCGACCTGATCTTCCTCGATATCCAGATGCCCAAGATAAACGGATTTGAGGTCATCGAACTTCTTCCGGATCCTCCCGCAATCATCTTCGTTACCGCATTCGACGAATTCGCCCTGAAAGCCTTCGAGGTTAACGCCGTAGATTACCTGCTTAAGCCATTCTCAAAAGAAAGATTCCGGGAGGCTGTTTCAAGAGTACGGGAACGCGACTCGTCCCGCGAAAAGCAAACATACCGGAATCTCATGCAATCGATTCCCGCGAAGACCGAACCGCTGGAACGGCTACTGATCAAAGACGGTTCACGCGTCCACATCATCCCCGTTGGAACGATCGACTTTATCGAGGCGAAGGACGATTATATTTCGATAAACGCAGGCGGAAAGGCGTATCTCAAACAGAAAAGGCTGGGCGATGTCGAGAAGGAACTCGATGCCGCACGATTCGTTCGCACGCACCGTTCGTACATCGTCAACGTGGAGTGTATTGTGAGAATAGAACTCTATGCGAAGGACAGCCGGATCGCCACGCTCAGAAACGGTTCGAAAATCCCCATCAGCCGTTCGAGATATGATAATTTAAAAAAAGTCTTCAACTAATCAGACGTTCGCATGCACCGGTTCGATACATACCTGCTGAAAGCCGGAAGATCCGGATAGACGCTCGTTCGAACGTTATATGGAAGCATTCCGGGTGAAGAGTTCGAGCTCTATAGAATGGGCTACAGTCCGTGTGTCCTGGCTATTATGTTCTTACCCTTAACAGGCACTCTGAAATCTCTGCTCCCGATGAGTTCTCCCGACGTATTTTTCATCAGCGTTACAATGGGTGAAAATCTACCTGTGCGGACGAGCCGTCGTTTGAAACCCGTCTGTAACCTCGGATCGTCGTCGAAAAAAAATTCCTCGAGCCAGAGTTCCCTGCCGTCCGGGAGGGTGGCGGAGACATGTATATGAGATGGAATCTTCGAATTCGGGTAGCCGCCCGGTAGGATGGTCCGGATCTCGTACCGCCCTCCATCGTCCGTTCGAAGGATACCGCTGATTCTCGGCGTCCGTTCATCGGCTCCGCCCGGAGAATAGTATCCGTCGGCATCGGCGTGGTAGACGAACATCAGGATATGCGGCAGCGGTGTAACACCATCTTCTGCCAAGAGCCGACCCCCGATTTTGATGTGCGTACCTGGTTCCTGTTCATCGGCAAGAATAAGACAATGGCTGATCGTACCTCTGCCGGTACAGCGTTCGAACTCCTCCAGTATAACGGCCGATTTGGTGATGTTCTCCTTATCGCACCCCGCGCTCTTCAGCAGATCCTCCGGGAGCGGTTGGACCCATATGAGAGAAACCGTAACGACCAAAAACATTTTCGCAGCCACCAATTCCAACGCCAGATGTATCATGTCGCGATCCTTCCACGAATGAAATAACGGAATGTGAGTGTGATCGAACAGCAACCTCGCGCGGGATGAACGGGGAGGTCTCCCACCTGAGAAGAACGGGCTCATCCGCTTCACTCATGCGTTCATACAACCGGTGCAAACCGGATCGATTGATCCGGCTGCGGCCGACCGGTTCCGGGTTCTTCCGGTAACATCGGATGGTACTGAATGAGACGTTATTAGATAGATTGTAGATTTCGTGGGTATGAGTCCGGAAGTATTCGGGAACCGAATCCAGACGGATCGTCTCTGGAGATCGCCGGGAAAACCCGCCGGTTATTGAATTACGTTGCAGTTCGAACATGCAGCTACCGAAAAATGTATCTTGATTGATCTTTACCTCGCGCTCCCCAGACCCGACATGCATGCGTCACAACTTATAGATACGATGAGTCCAAATATTAGTTACAGAATGCGAAATGAACTCTGGAAACGATACTTCGTCACCGGTAGTAGGCGTTTCGTCACTATCTCGTTTAATCCGTCCCCGGATTACTCTATTATTGGATGGGTTCGTACAATCCGTATATCGCTGTCCATACCAATCCTCCTGCAACCCGGTGCGTTCGATTTCGTATAAACAATAATGTGATTGGTTTCCCCCTCTATGCTGCAATTGCAAGATGACACCTCAATGAATGAACAAGTCTGGTCTCGCATCCGTCAGATCTGGAAGATCACCTGGGTCAGGGTAGTGCTGTATATCGGGATCTGGACGCTCTTTGCGCTGTTTTACGCAATCCAACTTTATTTTGTCTATGGGAATCGGACGGATGTCTACGCACTGAGCTGGGAGCTCGCGCTCATCCGCGAATTCAGCTATTGGTCGATCTGGGCGCTCCTCACGCCGGCAATCATATGGCTTGTCGGTAAATACCGCATTACGCAGCAGAACTGGTGGCGCTCGATCCTGGTCCACCTGTTTGCAGCCGGATTGTTCTCGTTCATTCACCTCATTCTGTATATACTGTTGCTTTGGTTGGTCGACCCGACGATCCTCATCTCCAGCCAGGCATCCGATACACAATCGCTGCTTGTCCGTCTGACAAAATCGATCGTCATCATGAATTTCAACACCCGGTATCTAATCTACTGGGTGATTCTGTTCTTCAGCCATGCGCTCTATTACTATAAACGCGCTCAGGCGGGAGAACTACGGAATTCCCAGCTCCAGACAAAACTCGCCCAGGCGCACCTCGAAGCGCTCAGGATGCAGCTTCACCCGCACTTCCTCTTTAACACGCTCCATGCAATTTCATCCCTTATGCATACCGATGTCGATGCGGCCGACAGAATGATAACACGGCTCAGCGATCTGCTCCGCATGACCCTCGATAAGATCAACTCGCAGGAGGTACGGCTCAAGGAGGAACTCGAGATTCTGGAAAAATACCTCGAAATAGAGCAGATCAGATTCGGAGACCGCCTCAAGGTAGAATATACCGTCTCTCCGGATATCCTCGATGCGTACGTGCCGAATCTGATACTTCAACCTCTTGTTGAAAACGCAATTGCGCATGGCATAGCGCCGCATGCGGAGGGTGGGACCATTCAAATACGTGCCTCCGCCCTCGGCGAGCAACTGTCGATCGATGTTTCGGACAACGGACGCGGAATGACCATCGGACAGCAGCGCAATTTTAAACAGGGTATCGGATTGGCGAACACGCGCGCCAGGCTTCAGCAGCTTTATGGTGAAGAGCAGTCGTTCGTCATTATCAATCAGAATAATCAGGGATTTTCAGCCGTCATGAAAATACCGTACCGTGCGGATAACGTGTGACCTTAACCGGGAGGACCGATGTCTACGCAAAAAATTCATACTTTGATCGTCGACGACGAAATTCTGGCTGTCGAGAAAATAAAACGGCTGCTTAAAGACGATCCCGAGATAGAAATATCCGGTGAATGCTACGACGGGAAAACAGCCCTTTCCAAGATCCGCAACCTGAGGCCGGAACTCCTCTTCCTTGACGTTCAGATGCCGGAAATGGACGGGTTCGAAGTCCTTCTTAATCTCGATACGGAGAAGGTACCGTTCGTCGTTTTTGTCACGGCATACGATAAATACGCGGTGCAGGCATTCGAAGTCCATGCGGTCGATTATTTATTGAAACCGTTCGACAGGGAACGCTTCGTCAAAGCGTTGGACCGGGCGAAATCCACCATCGGTCAGAAAAATTCCGAATCGATGCTTCAAAAAAGGTTGAATGAACTCCTCACGCATGTACAGGGAGGGAGCTCCTATGTCGAACGGTTTGTGATCAAATCCCACGGGAGAATCTTTTTCTTGAAGGTTTCCGAGATCGACTGGATCGAAGCGGCGGGGAACTATGTCAAGCTCCACACCGGCAAAGAGTCGCATCTGATCAGATCGACCATGACATCGATTGAAAAGCAGCTTGATCCCAAGAATTTCATGCGCATTCACCGGTCGACCATCGTCCAGATCGACAGGATCAAGGAAATACAACCGTGGTTCAACGGCGAGTATCTCATTTTTATCAATAATGATACAAAACTAACTCTGAGCAGAACATACCGGGACAGATTAAAATCTATCTCATAGCGATGGAGCCGGCTCGGAGAACCGGCATCTTATCCCTCGATACATGTAATTCGTCACAAACTTATTGTAAAAGAGCCGTATTTACAATAAAATGCCCTGGGAAAGTGAAACTTTCGGTATCATTCGCACGTCTAATAAAGTAACTTTACCCGTTATTGCTGGACCCTCTACTTGTTTTAAAATAGGACTAAAACCTCCTTCTGTCCTGTGAAATGGTGGAAACAAGTGGCGCAATAACGGGTTTTTTATATCAGTCCCTGCAGATCATTCGACCACCTCTGTCCTCTCGTAACCGGCTCAACACTCTGTTTCCTCACTTCCCTTCCAAATCGCTATCAGACCTTTGAGTAATATAACCGGCAGCCTCGCGATGGAATGCTGTGTATTGATGTATACGCCGATACAATAGAAAATTCCTGACATTGAAAACGCACCGTTCGTCCCCGAAATCTTACCGGTAATCACAATCAGCTACGGAGTCGCCGCACAGCGCGTATCTTACCCTGTGTAACAACGTTCCGTCACATTTTCAAATCCATTTCCAACACATATGCGGAGGTATTATGCACTACGTTCACTATGAACGGTTGCTGCGCCTATTGACTTTACTGCTGATGCTCACGACCATGCTCAATATGGGGATGAGCGCACAGGTTTCGTCGATATCCGGACGCATTACGGATGCATCGACAGGCGAGCCCCTGCCCGGAGCGAATATTTTACTGGTAGGAACGAATCGCGGAGCCGCCTCCGATCTGGCGGGAAACTACCAGATCGAGAATGTAATTCCGGGCGAATACACGCTGCGGATCACGTATATCGGCTATAGGAATATCGAGCAAGCCGTTCGGATCGATGCATCGCCCGTCGTGCTGAACATCGCACTCGAAACGGATCTGCTCCGGCTCGACGAAGTCGTGGTCACGGCGCTAGGAATCCTGCGCGAAGAGCGGAGCATCGGGTACTCGATCCAGAGCGTATCCGGAGAGGATCTCGTGAAGTCCACGGAATCGAACCTGATCAACGCGCTTGCCGGAAAAGCAGCCGGGTTGCAGATAACGAATTCAAGCGGACAGCCTGGCAAATCCTCGCGGATCACGCTCCGCGGCGTTACGTCGATGCTCGGCAATAATCAACCGCTCTTCGTCGTCGACGGCGTACCGATCAGCAACGACGAAGATATCGGTCTGGCCTCGGGGGTCAGCTATGAGAACCCCTTGTTTACGGGAGGCGCATCGAATCGCGGCGTCGATATCGATCCGAACGTTATTCAGGATATATCGATCCTCAAAGGAGCCAGCGCCACCGCCCTCTACGGCTCGCGGGCGGCCGGAGGAGCAATCATCATCACTACGAAAAATGCCATGCCGGGTCAAAACAAACCGAGGATTTCGCTGAACTCGCGCGTCGGATGGGACGACGCAATCATCGACGGCTTTCAATCGTCATATCTTCAGGGAACCGCGGGGTTCTATGCCAACGGCATACCGTTGAGCCGGGGCGGATATCTCGAGCCCGGATACCCGGGGACCAACCCCCAAACGACACTGAGCTGGGGTCCGCATAAAGACAGCGTGAGCGCCCAGGTCCTGAACGATCTGGGAGTCGATCGACTAGCAGTCTTCGATCCGCGCAGTCAGTTCTACAAACGGGCGATGGTAGCGGAGAACTCCGTGAATCTCTACGGAGGGAGCCAGGGCTTGAATTATTTCGTGTCATTCTCCAACCTCAATCAGAGCGGCATCGTACCCGGTACGAAGCTCGATAGATCGAGTCTGCTCGCCAGATTCGGCGGCCGTCTCGGCGACGCACTCCGGGTTCAGACTTCGGTTAACTATATACAGACGGACAACACCTGGATGGGCGAAGGCAACGGTCAACGCAATTACCTGTTTGCATTGAATTTTACTCCGATATCCTTCGATATCAGGGATTATCAGTGGGAGGACGGAACGCAGCGGATGAATACATCCGTCTTCAATAATCCGTTTTGGCTTACCGAGCATAATCATTATCTCAGCAATGTCGAGCGGATCATCGCAAGTACGGAGGTGGAATATTCCATCTTACCGTGGCTAAACGTAACCGAACGGCTGAGCATAGACAGCTATACCGACAAGCGCAAGGAACAGATCGATGTCGGTACGATGGGACGTCCGGGCGGAAGCATGTTCGATCAGAATATCGACCGGAGCGAGCTCAATTCCGATTTCACGATTTCGGCCGACCGGCGGATCTCCCCGGACTTTAATATGAACGTCCTCCTCGGTCATAATCTGAACATGCGCAACTTCAAGACCGAGATGCTCCGTGGAACGAATCTGAATATTCCCGGTTTCTTTCATCTCACCAATGCGAGCGTCGTAACCGGCACCGATCGTAAAGAAGAGCGCAGACTGCTCAGCGTTTTCTCGCAGGTCGTTCTCGATTATAAAGAATACCTGTATCTGACGCTCACCGGACGCAACGATTGGAGCTCCACGCTGCCCGAGGATAATAACTCGTATTTCTACCCCTCGGCAAGCCTCGGCTTCGTATTTACTGATGCACTCGGCATGTTTGAAAATTCATTCCTCAGCTACGGCAGATTGCGCGGAGCGATCTCACAGATCGGAAGCGACGCGCCTGTGTACTCGCTCGCAACGAGCTTTTCGCAATCGAATCCGAGCGACGGCGTGCGCGGAACGATCACCTATCCGTTCAACGGCATAAATGCGTATCAGCGCGATAATGTGCTCGGCAATCCGACGCTGAAGCCGGAAATTTCGACGGAGTACGAGATCGGACTCGATCTCCGGTTGTGGGAAGGCCGCGCCCGGATCGACGTCGCATACTACAACCGGTCGACGAAAGATCAAATCTTCCAGGTGCCCGTATCGGCCGTGATCGGATATACGAGCAAGCTGACGAATGCGGGAGAGATCAGAAATACCGGTATAGAACTCAGTCTCGGCGGCGTACCTCTGCAGACGAGAGATCTCTCATGGGATTTCCAGCTGAATTTCTCCAAGAATGAAACGGAGGTCGTTGAGCTCGCGGAAGGGGTCAACAGTATCTTCCTCGGAGGATTCGTAGAACCCCAGATCCGCATTATGCCCGGGAAGAAGGGTTACGGTATCATCTGGGGTCTCAGATTTGCCCGCGACGAACAGGGCAGAAAGCTCATCGATGACGACGGGTATCCTTTATTGGCGGACGATCTGGGTCCCATCGGCAACGTCATGCCCGACTGGACGGCAAATTTCAGATCGACGATCAGGTACAGGGGAATCGCAGTATCGGCATTATTCGACGTCCGGCAGGGTGGCGAAATCATGAATATGGATTACTTCTATACAACCTTCTACGGTACGGCGAAGGTTACAGAAGACCGCGGAACTCCGTTTGTATACGATGGCGTCAACGTGAATACGGGCGAACCGAACACCGTCGAGATCATCCGGGATGAATTCTACTACCGTGCTATCTACAGTAATTTCTCCGAAAATTTCGTCGAGGACGGAAGTTTTATAAAACTCCGGGAGGTATCGCTCTCGTATACGATGCCTGCATCCTTGATGCGCAGCCTGCCGATCCAATCGGCCCAGATCACCGCGACAGGCCGCAATCTCTGGATCAAGAGCGATTTCTCATACGGAGATCCCGAGGGTAATTTACTCGGAAGTGGGAACGCCCAGGGATTCTACCATATGGTTACGCCGAATACCAAGGGCTACTCGCTCGCGTTGAGCCTGACACTTTAAACCGGAATATAGCGGATCATCATACATAGGAACAAATATGAAAACATCAATAATATCGAAATTGGTATGCATCGGGATTTTGTCGCTGCTGCTTGTTTCATGCGACGATTTTCTCGATGTCAATACCGATCCGAATTCGCCGTCCGTCGTTCCGGAGAATCTCCAGCTCGGCGGCCTGCTCGGCAACTTCAGTTACGAGATCATAGGGAATCAGCCTGCGCGGGTTCCCGCACTTTGGATACAACAGCTTGCCTGGAACGGCGTGCCTCCAACGCAGGATAACTACCAGTTCACGGAATCGGACGCAAATAATCTGTGGGCTTTTTTCGGATACAGCGACGTCCTCAAGAACGCCCGGGATCTCAACAGCCAGGCTGAAACGAACGGCAATTATGCATACGCCGGGATCTCAAAAGTCATCACCGCCTGGACTCTCTCAATACTAACCGATCTGTGGAACGATATACCGCTCTCGCAGGCATTCGATCCCACCAATACCGAACCCGGGTACGATACGCAGGAGCAGGTGTATGAGGAGATATTCCGTTTGCTCTCTGCGGCGCGCGAGGATTTCGACAGACCAAGTCCAATCTCACCGGCGAACGACGACCTGCTCTACCGGGGAGATATGGAAAAATGGCGTAAGCTCACGAACGTGCTTACCGCGCGCTTTCATCTCCGCCTCAGCAAAGCGCCGGGGAACTCGGCGCAAACGAGAGCCCAGAACGCGCTCAACGCCGCAGCGAACGGCTTTGCATCGAATGCCGACGACGCGAATTTTAACTACCCGGGTACCGCGGGAATGGAAAATCCATGGTTCCAGTTTGCGATCGACGGTAAGTGGGACAGGCGGGATCAGTTGAGCAATCACTACGTCGAGTTGCTCAAATCTCTGAACGATCCGCGGCTCCCCATCCAGGCACGACCGGTAGGCGAAGTTCCGACAACCGGCAGCCTGGTAGAAGTGACAGAGTTCGAGTATGCCGGGCATATGAATGGCGAGGATGGCATAGGGACAGGAAATATTTCATCCATCGGGAGATTTTACAGCAATCCGAACGCACCCCTGACCTGGCTGAGCTACGCCGAGCTCAAATTCATCGAGGCGGAGGCGTTACTGCTTTCCTCGGGTCCGGCCGCGGCCGACCCGGTATTCAGGGATGCAGTCCGGGCATCGATGGATAAACTCGGTGTCGGGGCTTCGGCAAGGGATGATTATGTCGCGACGCTGCCCGCACTCGACGCCGCGAATGCGCTCGAACAGATCATGATTCAGAAGTATATAGCCAATTTTCTGAATCCGGAAGCGTACAACGATTGGAGACGGAATAATTACCCGGTTCTCACTCCCGTGACGAACCTCGCGCAGCTCACGGTCGTTCCGAGGAGATTCCCCTATCCGATATCCGAATATCAGTATAACGCGGCGAACGTCAATGCTACGGGAGTTCCTGTCGGAAGGAATTCCATGGCGATGCGTGTCTGGTGGGATACCGGGAACTGACGAGCTATAGCAGAGCCGATGCGATGATCTGAACATAACATCGGATCGGCGTACTACGAGACCTGCGGTTGCTGGCCGGTTCGCGGAGTAGGGGAATTCCGTGCCGCGGCGATGATTCGCCGCGGTACGGATTTTCCTATTCAAGCCAGCCCTCAATCAGTCTCTCTCATACCTTAAAAACTACTTTCCCTACTTCGCACTCCGGGCAGCGCTCATCCCTGCAATAAAATTTATAGAGTTGAATCTTCCCCTGATACGAGACGGCATCGTTCAGCGGAGATTTCCCCGGCAGCAATTCCTCGTCGATCTTCCGGGTTACCGCGTTCGAGCCCGGCGCCCTCATCCTCTCCAGTATCTGTTCCACATCCGATCGAAGAGCGATGTGTTTATACGAACGTGCATAGAGGAATAAGAACGGAACCGCGACATTCACGAGCATCTCATCCACCCTGCTCTTTCCGATCAGATGAACGATCGGCGTCGATGCTTCCTTTCCGAAGGTATAGTGATTTCTCCAATAACCGTCCGCACGGACGGTGAAATAGTCGTAGATATTCTGCATGAACGTCCCGAACGCCGGACCGGACTCTCGAAACGAACCGAGGATCCACTCAAGCAAAGGAGTGTGCGACATACGATCTGCCAGCGCCGCGAGTCCCGCCAGTCTGAGTGTGGGGAAATTGTGAGGACGGAGTCTGAAGAACTGCCACTCGGTGGCGCTCATCCGTTCATACCGGCGCGAGATCTGCTGTTCAAGGAAGAGCTCTTTCAGTTCAGCCGCATAGTAATCATCCGTCCGCTCATCGAGCAATCCGCTCATACCGAAGAGCAGGGCTTCGAAAAGCCGGGACGGGGTTTCGCGCAATCTCGGAAACGTGAGGATGGATGCGAGGCGGCGGAACGCCGATTGATTTTTCGAATAGCCGAGCGATTCCGCAAGAAATTCATAGAAGAGCTGTTCCCAGGCATCGCGTCTGCGCAGATCCTCCGCCCCGGGAGGTCTGTATGGAAGAGGAAGATCGCCCGGATCGACGCCCGAGAGGATTTCTCCGTAACGGGCGGCAGGTTCGCGGAGATCGGGATTATCGGGAGATGCGAGCTCATGCAGCCGGCGCTGCATTGCGCGTATTCGCAATTCGATCCTTCGTTTGCCGAGCGCGGCGATCCAATTCCGTATGAGTTCCGGATCTACAGTTGTATTCTTTCCGCAGCATGGAATGGTCCGCAGCCGCCGGTTTCTTTCCGAGGCTATAGCTTTCCGCCAGACCGAGCGAACGGGTTCGATGAGGTAATGTTCCATTATGAGCGTCGGGATATGTCTGCCGCTCTCGGTCATCGTATCGATTCCCGATGCGGTTGCATGCATTACCACATGCAGGATTACGCGATTATAGCGGGGGTCTGATTCATGCATGTGTCCCTGCCAGTCCTCGATGCTTTTATGGATCTCCACATCACCGGCGTACAAGGTGCCGCCGAGCTGGATCCGCGCGCCGAGGAAATCGGGCCCGCTGTCGGAATTGCGGATTCCCGGGTGAAGAATTCTCACCGGCAATCCGTCGTGAGATTCGAGCAGCGAAGTCTGAAAAAGCTGCTGCGCCCAAACCTCGTGGAGAAACTTTTCGGGGAGTGTACCGCGACGAGCCATACCGGATATCCTCCTTTCCCTGTGTGAATAGATCGGACGGATCTCACCTCATCCGATCGGTTCTTCGATCGAATGCGGCGCGGCGAACCGGCCGTTCATTGTATGCGGCAAGATTCAGGTAGTATTCCGGTTACGTCACCGAGGCGGGAAAATATAATTCGCGGTATCTTTGGATGTTCGTTACAACGTTCTCTGCTTCCCGGCGTATCGCCGGGGAAAAATCTCCGGCATCGCCTCCTGCATAGAGTATCGACCGGCCGACGTTCACGAGAAGACCGTCGCCGTTAGCGGTGCAGCCGTTCCGAATCGCAGCCTTCAGATCTCCTCCCTGCGCTCCGACTCCCGGCAGCAGAATCGGCATATGGGGAACGGTCTTCCTGATCCCGGCAAGTTCACGGGGTTTGGTGGCTCCGACGACAAGTCCGACGTTCCGGCGGGTATTCCATGCTTTCGCTTTCGATACGACTTTCTCATACAGGTACTTTGACCCGACGCGCAGTTTCTGAAAATCCTTCGAGCCGGGATTGGATGTAAGCGCGAGCACGAAAGCTCCCTTTGCGGGATTTTTAAGAAACGGTTCGACCGTATCGGCCCCCATGTAGGGATTCACCGTTACGGCATCGAAATCCATTTCCTCCAGCAAAGCTCTGGCGTAGCGGTCGGCCGAGTTTCCGATATCGTTCCGTTTGCCGTCCGCGATGCGGATCAATCCCGAAGGAATGTGGGCGAGTGTTTCGATGAGCGCCTCCCACCCCTTGAGTCCGTACACCTCGTAAAACGCCAGATTGAGCTTATACGCGCACACCAGATCGGCCGTCGCGTCGATGATCCGCTTATTGAACTCGACCAGCGGATGGTCGAGCGAGCGCAGACTTTCCGGAATCTTCGATTCATCGGTATCGAGTCCGATGCAGAGCAGACTTCGGGTAGATTGTTGGATTTCGGAGATTCGATCCTGGAAATTCATGTATGGCATTGTCTATGATCTTTATATCGACGGATTCGATCGGTGGAACGTTCGGTTGATACAGCTAACGATGAAGATTCTTCGTTGCCGTGTTGTCAGATATTTCGTAATCCAAACTTCGACAGAATATCACTGACCTCCCTCCCAGAAAATACTCGAAGTTTAATCAACAGCGACCTCAACCAGAGTTATAAAAATCTCATCATGTAGTCGTTCCCGGATCTCTTCTTTTGCTGCGGTCTCAAAATACAATTCTATAGCTTCCTGGAGATTTGTGCGTATTTCCTCAACTGTATTGCCTTGGCTTGCAATATCAAGCTCAGGGCATAAGGAAACATACATATCCTCATCTTTCTCTATTACCGCAGTAAATTGATACCTTTTTTGCAAATATCAATCATCCTTCCTCAAGAGTTCTTCAAGAACTTTTTCTTCCTCCACAAAGAGGACAATTACAATACTGGTATAATGTGCAACACTGCCTACAAAATGTATTACCGTACAGAGTAAATCATCGGAGCAAATAGTAATTCTCTCATTTTTCAAAATTTTTCCACATCATCGATTCCATCGGCTTCTCGCTTCGTTCGATGTACTTCGCGGTCTTCTTTTTATTGTACGGTGTGAGAATATCGCCGGAGGTTTCGAAATAAATGAGCTGCCCGATCGGCATGCCCGGGTAGATACGCACCGGCTGCTTTACCGATATCTCGAGCGTCCAGTAATTGCAGAATCCCACATCCCCCTTTCCCGCCGTTGCATGGATATCGATGCCGAGACGGCCTATGCTGCTTTTTCCTTCCAGGAAAGGTACATGCCGGTGCGTCTCGGTATACTCGAACGTGACGCCCAGATAGAGGCGCGAGGGGAAGAGTATTAATCCACCCGCCGGAATCTCCTGGTGCTCAACCTGATTGTGAAGCTTGCAATCGAGCAGATCGTCCTTGTAGATGGCGAGATATTTGCCGAGATGCACATCGTAGCTGTTGCTGCCGAGATAATTCCGGTCGAACGGATCGATCACGATCGTTCCCTGCTCTATTTCGCTGAGTATCTGTTTGTCGGTAAGTATCATAACCCGGGGCGTGCCCGTTTCCTTTCCTTATGATTTCGGTCTATGAACAATGGAGATAATATCGATATGATTTCAGGTTCGATCGCGTGTGCCGGTGCAGTTCAGACTCCCGGTCGGCGGGACCGGATCCTTCAGCGCGCGGAAGTATTATACAAAAATCCATCCGAATAACCAACGCCGGAAGTTACCGGGGGCAGGTTTACGGTCCTGCCAATTCCTTACATTTCACCTGATACATCTGAGAGATAGATAAATTTCTCGCTCTCTCCTACAGCCTCACCCCCTTCGGCCCACCTGCCCCGCCAAGGCGGGGCCTTCCGGGCGTAATTAGCTCCGTCGAAATATGGCAAATACTTTTTCAGTAATATCGAAACGGAAATATCAATAATAATTAAATAAAAGAGCCCTCGGAGACGGGCGATGTTGGTAGTCTGGTGTATCCCCGAAGAAAGAGGAGGCTCGGTGAGGCGCAATGGTGCGTACTTTGATATGGGTAGATTTTTATAAGGGAGTCGGCAATACCTGTATCTTGCTTTTCCACGAAATCGATAGTATCAGTCGCCATAGTCACCGATCGCTCAATATTCTGAAATAAAGAACCAACCATATGTACCACGTCCTTTCATGTCTTAGCAAATTCTCACGGCTGCTCGATAAAGAGAATATAATTTTATACATCGGATTTCTCCCAGAGAGTGTATTATTAATCTTCGTCTTTCTCACCTGCAGCACCTCTTCCGGTCCGACTGATAACGGCACCAAAGTAGACACCACCTCACATGATTTCGTCCGGCAGATTGATACACTGGGAGATTGAAATGCCAGGCTCTTCTATGATATTACAGTTGATAGGGGCGTTTCACCGAAATGTCCCTTGCTCCGGGAAAAGCAGTTCCGCCTGCTCACCTATGATTAGTTTCCGCTGAAGAAATGGTCGTCATCCTTCGACTCCGTTCAGGGGGAGGAAAGCCTGACATTTTCAGTGAGAACTAATTAGATGATCTCATTAAAATTTCTCGTTCTCTCTCGCAGCCTCACCCCCAATCCCCTCTCCGCGCGCGGAGAGGGGAGTCATGAGAATTATAATTTTCTAGTGATCTCATTACCCTCATAGAATAAATCGTTTTTGTATATAACTCGGGGATAATCTCGACTGTCTTAAAGATATCCGTTTACGAGGCTGTACAGAGAGTTCTAAATGATTTTTTTACAAGCCCCCTAAACGGGGGCTTGTAGCTCTGACAGATCAATAATTCTTTAGGATTACAGATTAAGTAAAATTATTTCATGAATAATATGTCGTGCGCTCATCTCGAAATTCAGTAACACGATAGGGGTAGGGAGAGAGTGATTAGCTCTCCCCCTCCCTCCGAACCGGACGTGC
>CAZBUK010000072.1:0-21254 GCA_964495085.1 uncultured Ignavibacteriales bacterium | reverse complement strand
TATATCCTGAATAGCTCCTGATTAACCGTACTGAATACCAATCGTCGGGTTTTAATAAAGTACATCTCCTCCGAAACAGGCTCTTCTATGAGATCTTTATAATAATGGCAGAGTTTCGGGAAATAACCGTCATTATCGATCTTAAACAATTCAGCGATGCAATCCATCGCTATATCTTCAACGGATAATCCGATAAGTGGACCGGCAAGCCGACCGGAGAGCGCCTTCCATCTCAAGTAGACGGTAGCCATTTTGTGCGTGGTCTCAATATACGAACGCACCGAGTCAATCGGTGGGTTCGGCATGATGAGTTGCGGAATTAGTACCGATAACATCATTTGAGACATATCAATCCTGCAATTCCTTTACGAGAAATCACCTCGTACCAGTTCTGTCCCAGACGCAATTATTTTTTACCGTCCCACAATGATCTCTTTCCTTCCTGGGGTAGATAATTTAAATTAATCATATATCAGTTACAAGCATAAAATGCATCTCGGCACTTCCAAAATAGAATCAATATATAATTATTTGCGATGCCCCAGTATTTTTCATTTATCATACATGATATTCCCGTTTCGGAGGTGTTACCAGTCATTTCTAGATCACCACATATATTAATAAATTCTAAGATTGATATTATTTTTTTCTAATTATCAGGAAAATTCGTTGTTTGTTCACTATTTGTCAACCGATCACGTAGATACTCACAACCCTGACCACCAGAACTCTTCCCCATCTATTCGAAACCAGCGTCAGCCGATTCCGTGCGAACGTGATGATGCTCGAGAACAGACACGGCACATATACAAGAACGACCTACAAAGAAATGCAAACAGCCGTTCACCGATGCGTAGCAGGACTGCTCCAATTCGGCATCGCGTGCGGTGACCGCATCGCCCTCCTCTCAGAGGGCCGAAACGATTGGTTCGCGGCGGAATTGAGTATTCTTTATAACGGCGCAATCAACGTGCCGCTGTCGGTAAAGATCGAGGAACTTCCCGAGCTTACCTTCCGTCTCGCCCACCCAGGTTACAGGATGATCATCGTATCACGGGCGTATGCGTCGAAAATCCGGAAAATCAAGCACGATTTACCCGATCTGGAAAAAATTATCCTGCTCGATGAGACCGACGATCCGAAAAGCAATGAGATCCTCTTCAGAACGCTCCTGGAATCCGGCGACCGCTTTCTCGCCCGGTACCGCGAGCGCTTCGAACAAACCTGGCGCGCGGTCAGAGAAGACGATCCGGCAAACAGTTGCTATACTTCCGGCACAATCGCCGATCCGAAAGGGATCATCCTCACCCACCTGAATTATTACACGAATATCGAGCTGGCGACCGCATATGGAAGCTGTACAATAAGGCGCTCGATGTTGCATACGCATATAACGGATTAGGTTGGGATCGCGGAAAAGGAAAACATAAATTGTTATACCCGCTCATGAAGCTGTACGATACGATACTCTTTAAAATAATCAGGGAGAACTTCGGCGGACAGTTGGAGTTTTTCATCGGCGGCGAAGCACAGGCTCGAATCCTCCGGAACGGTGGTACCGAACCTCAAGCTGAAGATCTTCAACGAAAACGGCGCGGAGCAGTCGGTCGGAGCCCGGGGTGAGATCGGCGTAAAGGGAGACAACGTCATTGCGGGATATTGGAAAAACGAGAAGGCGACCGGAGAAACGATCCGGGACGGATGGCGTTGTACCGGAGATATCGGGTATATCGATGCCAACGGTTTCCTGTACGTTCTCGGCCGGGAGAAAAGTCTGTTGATCGGTCATGACAGGGAGAAATTCAGTCCCGAAGAGATCGAAGAGATACTGGCAGTACACTCGCCGTACATCGAACATGTCATGTTCTACAACAGCCAATCGGCATATACTTCAGCGTTGATCGTTCCGAATCGCGAAGCAATCCTGAATAATTATCGAAGTTGGGTCTTTCTGCGCATTCGACGGAAGGACAGGATTATGCCCTCGAATTGATCGAGGGCGAAATCGCGGCGTATAAAAAAGAGGCGCCCACGAATCGATGTTCCCCGAACGCTGGCTGCCGTCCGCAATAGCGGTGCTGGGTGAAGGATTTACCGAGCAGAACGGCTTCCTCAACAGCACCTTGAAAAAGGTACGGGGAAAAATCGTTGACTTCTATCGGAATCGCATCGACTTCATGTATACCTCGGAGGGGAAGGATGTGCGAAACCACCAGAACAGAACGATCATTAAAAGAGGGATGGACGGGAAGTAGAACGGATAACCGGAACCGCCGGGGATACGGCGGAATAATATCTGTTAGTCGAAATTTTAGACCGGAACATATCCAGCGCAATCCGGTAGATAAAACACGGTTACATTCTATTCAGCACCAGAACCGTAAGCAGCAGAAAAGGCAGGAGCGATATAAACGTCATCCAGAAACCCTTGCCGAGAACGACCGGTTTGTTCCAGCGCGCCAGGATCTTCGTGGATATAAAATCGCACAATAAAACCACGCTCGCGACAACAGCGAGCAGGCCCATCAATTGAAGCCCTGAATCGATACCCATTCTGAGATCGAAGGAAATCAGCACGATGAGTCCGAGAAGCAATCCGTAGAGACCGCTTAGCCAGATGATGAACTTACGCTGCTGATCGTAATTGATATTTATCATTGTACATGAACCTTAGTATCTGTTCGAAATATAAATGAAACCCGTATTTTGAACGCGGATTTGATGTTGCGGGCGATCTTAACTCCCCGCAGCCAATACCTCGGCTATCTGAACAGCATTTGTGGCTGCTCCTTTTCGGAGATTATCCGATACAATCCAGAGGTTGAGTCCGTTTTTGACGCTCAGATCCCTTCTGATCCGACCGACGAATACATCATCCGTATCCTCCGAATGAATCGGCATCGGATACTGATTGTTGCCGGTATCATCGACTATAGTTATACCCGGAGACCGGGCGAGAAGGTTTCTGAGCTCCCTGAGTTCATATTTCTTCTTCAGTTCTATGTTAACCGATTCGCTATGCCCGCCGAGCGATGCTATTCGCACGCATGTCGCGGAAACCTGTATGTCTTCGTCATTCATGATCTTCTTGGTCTCCACTACCATCTTCCACTCCTCTTTTGTACTGCCGTCCTCGAGAAACACATCGATATGGGGAATCGCATTATAGAGGATTTTATGAGCGAACGCGGGTTTCGTTACCTCCGTCCCCTGCAATTCTTGAGACAGTTGATCGATGCCTTTCTGACCTGCGCCGGTGACGGACTGATAGGTACTTACGACCACGCGCTTGACGCCGTACTCGTCATGCAGCGGTTTCAGTACGACAACCATCTGAATTGTCGAGCAGTTCGGATTGGCTATGATGCCGTTATGTCTGAAAACCGCACGCCTGTTTACCTCCGGGACAACGAGCGGAACTTTCGGATCCATCCGGAAAGCGCTGCTATTATCGATCACGACTGTATTCCGCTTGACGGCTTCGGGAGCAAACTTCCTGCTAATCGTTGCACCAGCCGAAAATATCGCGATATCGATATTCCTGAACGATTCTGCTGTCAATAATTTGACCGGGATCGTATCTCCCTTGAATGCGATCTCTTTCCCCTGCGAGCGTTCGGAAGCGAGGGGTATGAGTTTATTTACCGGGAAATCCCTCTCTTCAAGTACCTGTATCATTTTACGACCGACAACTCCCGTCGCTCCGACAACGGCAACGTTGTATAATTTCATTTAACTCCCTCTAAAAAGAATGAACTACCTCCAGGCATCGATACCGGCCGCCGACACCGGAATCTTAAAATACTAAAAAAATAAATAATCCGCTCTAGCGAAGCAGTACTGCGTGAAATATTTTCCGTGATCTCATAAGGACCTAGCGGCACCGACGGAACCGGAGTAGATCAGGATTGAAAATATCCGATCACCGCATCTGCAAGCTTGCCCGCTCCGAATCTATACGGATCCGTGGCGGGAAGTCCGGTTTCACGCTCGATCTTCATCGCAACGGATAAGGCATCCTCCGTACTCATGCCGACCGTATTCAGTCCGATGCCGATAACTTTGGACTGCTTGAATACACCGACTAACTTTTCATGGAGCCCGATAAGAAAATTCATATCCGGGAATGGACGTCTATAATCCTGGTCGACCGTCCGGGCCGCCATATGACAGAGCAGCATGGCATCCGGCATCGTTCCGTGCATCAATCCCAGCGTGACCCCTGAATATCCCTGATGCGTAACAGCTCCCTGACCTTCGACTAGAACGAATTCAGTATCGTCGGTTATCGAATCCTCAATCTCCTTTTCGATAGATCCGGCGATGAAATCACTGACGACGGAATCGACAGCCACGCCACGCCCTGCGAGCACTATGCCGGTCTGGCCGGTAGCTACAAACACAGATTTTCTCCCTCTCCGGATTATTTCATTATTGAGTTCCACGGTGACGGTCATTTTTCCGATATTACAGTCCGTTCCGACGGTTAGGATAGTCTTTGCCCGTCTGGTTTGCCACTTACCTTCTGCAACTACTTCGTATTCCCCGGGGATTTTCCTGAGATCTGTAATGCTCACACTCTTCGATGCCGCCCGTAGAGCGAGCTCATCTATTTCGGAAAGCAGGGTGTGCAATCCCGAGATAATATGCAGCCGTGAATCGATTGCCTCGAGAAGAACGGGGATCCAGCTGTCGGGCAACCGCCCCCCTCCGGGAGCAATTCCGATGAGGAGAATATTCGGGGCATAAGCGAGTCCTTCCCTGAGCGACGCGACGACGGGTATATTCCCCCCGCAATTGAGAATTCCCTGTGCGGTCATACCGGATTTTGTACTATCGATTACGGCTACCACTTCTTCTGCTTTATACCGAAGCATTGCATTGGCCGTCTTCGAGGTCATATGGCCGAACTTCTGTTCAGCAAGAATGATCATTCTACGCGGCGCCGGTAATAGATCGAACAGCATCGTTACGGTCTCGGATGATAGAGTGTATGGATTCGTTTTAAATACGTCGTATCGACCCTGGTATAAATCTGCGTGGTCGAGATATCCGCATGACCGAGCAATTCCTGAATCGAGCGGAGGTCCGCTCCGCGTTCAAGCAGGTGAGTCGCGAAAGAATGTCGAAGGATATGCGGATAAACTCTTTTCTCGATGCCGGCTGACCGGGCGGCTGCCCGAATAATGTTCCAGACCGCCATACGGCTCAATCCCGTACCCCGTCTGTTCAGGAAGACGGAATCATTCGAAAGTTTTCGTCGTGTTAGCCCGGGTCTGACTTCGAGGTAATATGTATGAAGCCAGTCGAGCGCAGTTTGTCCGACCGGTATTATTCTTTCCTTCGACCCCTTGCCTATGACGCGAACGACCGCTTCATCGGCAAGAATCTGGTGGCGGATCAGCGATACGGCTTCGGAAACTCTCATTCCCGTCGCGTACAATAATTCGAGAAGCGCCCGGTTCCGGATCCAAAGTCCCTTCTCATCTTTTTCGACGGATTCCAGAAGCCCGGTCACTTCCTCGACGGTGAGCGTCTCGGGAAGCCTGTTTCGTTGTTTGGGCGAGTCGATCAGCTCGGTAGGATTTGTCGTCCCCCGTTCCTCTTCGAAGATGAATCTGTGTAAACCCCGGATCGAGGAGAGCGACCGGCTGATGCTGGAGGCTCTCAAACCCCGCCTCCGGAGGGCCTGCAGATAGGCGGAGATGTTTTCTTCGCTGACCTCTGCCAGATTCCTGATGTTCAATCCTTCCAGGAACCTGCAGTATTTTTCAAGATCGTTCCGGTATGCTGAGAGAGAATTTTCGGAGAGTCCTTTTTCAACGCGAAGATAATGGAAGTAGGAACGAAGATCCTTCATTGTACTCGGATAATTAACTTTCTGATTTATTATCCGGCACGGGTTTCGTCTCTTCGGGGGGCATAACCGGGGCTACATCGTACCCTTTATTCAGCGGTTGGAATTTTTCCTTCGACTGCCTGATCGCCTCTTCCTCCTTCTCATCCTGTCCCGGGTATTTAATCCGGGGATGGTGAATCCCGACCAGTACCTTAAAGAATGCCTCCCGGATTTTAGTCAGATCCTTGAACGTCAATTCGCACTCGTCAAGCTCGCCCTCCTCGAACCGCGACTTGATAATGCCGTCGATGGTGGCTTTCAGTCGTGCGATAGAGGGTTCTTCGATCGACCTGGTCGCCGCTTCGACCGCATCCGCCAGCATAACGATTCCCGTCTCCTTGGTCTGCGGTTTCGGACCCGGATACCGGTAATCCATCTCGTTGATTTCATCCTTGTCGGTCTTCTTCTCGATCGCCTTATTAAAGAAGTATGCGATGAGGGTAGTGCCATGATGCATCGGTATGAATTCTATGATCTCCTTCGGCAGCTTATATTTACGGGCAAGCTCTATTCCGTCTTTGACATGCGCAATGAGGATGAGCGAGCTCATGCGAGGCATCAGCTTATCATGCCGGTTTTTAAATCCCATCTGATTCTCGATGAAATACTCCGGTTTCAGCGATTTCCCGATGTCATGATAATATGCGCCGACCCGCGCCAGAATTGTGTTTGCACCGATCGCTTCCGCCGCGGTTTCCGCAAGGCTTCCCATTACAAGACTGTGATGGAAGGTTCCGGGAGCTTTCTGGGAGAGATCCTTCAATAACGGGTGATTGAAATCCGACAATTCGAGAAGGGTCAAGTCCGTGGTAATTTTCCATGCCCGCTCGAAGAAGATCAGCAGCCCGAACGTCAATACCGGCGAGAGGACCGCGTTTGCCGCGGCGAATGTGATCTCCTGTACCATCGCCATCGGCGTTTCGAATCTTTCGAGACTTAAAGCGAGAATCGTCAGCGTGTATCCGAAGAAGATGAATACCATCGACCGGAAAATTTGCGTCCTGTGCTTAATATCCCGCACGGTATACGCGGCGAGTGCGCCCCCTATAAGAGATACCAGGGTTATCGTATAGTCGTTTCCGCGGATTCCTCCGATGAGCAGAGCTATGGTCACGATTCCGTAAAATGCCAGCCGGGAATCGAACATAACGGTGAGCAGCATAGCGGCGGCCGGAACGAATATCAGATATTCAACGGGCGCCTGGACGTTGACTGCCAGCGTGAGGTATGCGAAAAATGCCTGCATCAGAATCAGGATTGCGATGAGGGCTAATTTCGCGTTATCGTTAAAGATACGTCTTCTGAAGAGATAAAAATAAATCCCGTAGAGCAGAATTACTATTGAAACGTGCAGGCCTTTGCCGATATACTGGAGTATTATATTAATCTTTCCGCCCCGTTCGGCTTTCGCCCGCCTGAACGAATCCAAACGAAGCTTTGTGTCTTCGGTAATTCGCTCATGCCGGCTCACAATACGCTCGTTCTCGAGAACGAATCCGATGGTACGCGGCACCTCTTCTCGGGCGATCTCAATCAGACGGGCGGTCTCGGCAACGTTATATTTCATGTTGCCGCGGATGTATACGCCTCCGATTTTCAGCGCAGACTGACGGAGATTTTCCGATTGCGGGATCAACCTCTGGAGCGCTTGTTCGTATTGAAGATGCGCCTCGGAGACATCCAGGAACCTCTCTGCCGGAGTCAGGACCTCATCCGCGTTCCTCCGCACCGCGACCTCCGGGTGATCGATCCTGCTTTTCGGCAGATCGAGTATTCCGGTCCGGTAATAATCTGCTAACAAGCTTTCGATCTCGCGATGGAGTCCGGTCAGCGAACCCAACTGGGTGTCTGCTCCCCCCTGTCCCTGATGGAGATTCACAAGCGCGAGCCACTCATCCGCCCCGAATTGTACCGGCAACTGACTTTTGAAATCATGGAGGACGATCGAATCCTGCTCAAGCTGCGATCTGAGATCGCTCTCGCCGCGCCGTAACCTGCCCCTTTTCGCCCGGTAGTCTATATCGAACTCAGCCGCAACGCGGATTTGATCGAAGAGCATCCGTAAACTATCGAGCGCCATCGCTGCATCCCTATCGCTCCTGTTGAATACCGGTATAACGCTCTGTACGGCTTCATCCTTTTCCCTCTCGTACTGCCGGTCGTCTTTATAAATCGGAAATGAGAATGGAGCGATGATATCGTCACCTCCCCATATCGAACCGATTCGGTATTCGAATTCGATCGATTCTCCCGTAGGAAACATCATCGTCACCAGGACGACAATCGTAAGGAAGATAAGGACCTTTACCGTTATACTGGTGTTTATATTGAGATTATGACCGCTCTTTAACAAGCCGTCGAAGAGGTTTTTAAATTTCATAGATTCAAATATCACTAAATCCCTTATTATAAGCAAGGCAGGAATACCGACACTGCTTCTGAGGCAACATATCGATCCATAGCTAATAGATCTATCGGATAGCCGGAGAATACCGGTGATCGACGGGAACGAGCCGAAACCCGGACCATTCGGTCAGTCCGGTACACCTGTCTGTAACCCTGGTTTCACTTCGGGTTATGCTTCCGGTAGGATAGCCTTCCCCTCCTTTCGAATCATATGCGAGATGATATATGCGCAAACGGCTACAATGACGAAGAATACAACGGCGAGCGTATACTCACCGAACAGGAGCTTACCCATGCCGAACAACGCCATATACACCATGACGATCCCGGCGATCCAGCAGATAAAGAGATCTCTGAAATTGAACGACGGAACCACATCAGTCATCTCATCCGAGATCGGCTTCCAGAGTTTGCCGCCGGGACGTACTCTCCGGTAAAATGCCCGAAGTACCTCTCTGTCGGTCGCCGGCGTCAGATACGTAACCGCGATCCAGGCAATCGTGGTAATGGTTACGATGTAGAACAGGCTGAACGGAAAACTCAGATAAACCTGCATGGGATCGTCCGGCGGAATGTTTCGCGACCATACGAGCATTATCGCGTACAGCACAAAGGGGACGATCATCGCCGTCAATTCGCTCCATGCATTTAACCGCCACCAGTACCACCTGAGAATAAGAACCGTCCCGATTCCGCCGCTTGCAGTGATGATAAATTCCCACGCAGCGGTGATGCGCTGTAGATTTGCGGTAACGACGAGCGAAACGAGTAGTATGAAGATTGTTGCTGCCCGCGAAATCAATACATAATGTTTTTCGCTTCGGTCTTTGCTGATAAACCGCCGGTAGAAATCGTTGATAATGTATGAAGCACCCCAGTTCAATTGTGTTCCGAGCGTCGACATATATGCTGCCAGAAACGCCGCGACGAGCAGACCCAGCAATCCCGCCGGGAGATAGTCGCGCATCACCATAACGAATCCGTCCCCCTTATCGCCGTGACCCAGTTCGGGATAGAGCACGATAGAACAGAGCGCCACGATGATCCAGGGCCACGGGCGAACCGCATAGTGAGCTATGGTGAACCAGAGCGTTGCAAAGAGCGAATTCTTTTCATCCTTCGTTGAGAACATTCTCTGCGCAACATATCCGCCTCCGCCCGGCTCCGCACCCGGATACCATGATGCCCACCACTGCACGCCGATGTGCGCGACGAACGCAGCGACGGAGAGCGCAAGTATTTCACCCGCTCCGCCTCCCGATCCGATGCGCGGTGTAAACCGAAGGGTACCTTCGGGGACTTTTTCGATTAAACCCGACATCCCCCCGATCTCCGGAAGATTGAGCGCCGCGATCGCCAGAACGATCATACTCCCCATAGCTACCGTGAACTGCAGCATATCGGTGATGGCGAGACCCCACAATCCTGCCAGCGAAGAATACAGTCCCACAAAAAGCATCACGCAGGCGACATACAGGAGCGATGCGCTGAACGTAATGCCGAGAATATTCAGCTCGCTCAGGCCGAAGAAAGTCAGTCCCGGAAACAGAACGCGAATTATCTTCTCGAGAGCGAGATTGACCCATCCGATCACAATGACATTCATGAACATCCCGATATACAGCGCTCTGAATCCTCGCAGGAATGCCGCCGGTTTTCCGGAGTATCGTATCTCGATAAGCTCGACATCGGTCATGATACCCGCACGTCGCCACAGCTTCGCAAAAAAGAACACGGTCAGCATGCCGCCGATGAGCATGTTCCACCATAGCCAGTTGCCGGCAATTCCGTTCCGGGCCACCAGCTCGGTGACCGCGAGCGGCGTATCCGCGGCGAACGTCGTGGCTACCATCGCCGTTCCGGCGATCCACCATGGAAAATTCCTCCCTGAGAGGAAAAAATCGCTGGTGCTTCTCCCTGCCCGCTTGGAAAGGTAGAGATTGATCGAAAGGAGTATCACGAAGTATGCACCGATGATAAAATAATCTATGCCTGACAATTCATCCTCCGTTTACCTTGTGAGATGAAGTGGGGTTGTGACGATTTATGCCTGACGAGCTGTTACGGTTCCGAAACGTGACAGGAACCAGCCGACCAGGACAGTGACCGTCGTCCCGATCAGCGTATACCACGTCCACGCAATGGAAGTAAAAAGAATTATGTATACCATGACCGCGATTCCCGCAAAGAATGCCGGGATAGCATGCCGCTGCTGCGGTTTACGAAAGAGTACCCCCAGGAAAAACGTCCCAAGCAAACCCCCATACGTGAAAGAAGCGATACTGAGCGCGAGCTCCACCACTGCACGAGGACTTCCCATAAAAAACATGGCAGAACCGGCAAGAAGGATCGACCAGGCGCCGATCACGAATCTGGATACTTTGAGCTCAGGCATCGATCGGAACCATTTTGAGTACGGTATCAGATAATCGTACACGGTCGTGGAGGTAAGGGCGGATATGGATCCGGCGAGCGTCGACATTGCGGCCGCCAGCAGTCCGGCGATAATGAGTCCGGAAAGGCCCGTCGGCATTGCCTCGATAATGAATTTTGGGAACACTTCGTCGGAAGGTATCGCAATTCCACCGTAATAGACGAACAGGAGTGCGCCGAGGAAAAGGAATACGCCGAACTGGAAGATGACTATCAGCCCCGTTCCGATTAATGCTTTCCGGGCCGATTCGACCGAATCGGTGGTCAGTAATCTCTGCACGATAAGCTGATCGATCCCGTGCGATGCCATGGAGAGAAACGCGCCGCCGAGCAGACCGCCGATAAGAGTATATGGCGTTCCGAAAAAGGCGCTCAAACCTCCCTCCGGCGCAACGTTAAACAGATGCAGTTTTCCTGCCCTGTATGCCTCTCCCACAGCTCCGGCAAGGCCGCCGGGCAGTAAGGAACTCAGAACAGCGATCGCTGCGAAGGCTCCACCTATATAGATAAACATCTGTATCACATCGATCCAGATTACCGATCGGATACCTCCGATGAGCGTATAGCTCAATGCAACGACGGTAATGATTCCGATTGAAAGGATATATATCTCGGTATTTGAGAGAGATTCGGCGATTTGCGTTCCCCGGAGAATTATCGCAATGGGTATCGCCGTCGCGAAGAGACGCACACCGTCCGCCGCCAATCTCGTCAGCATGAACGTAGCCGAAGCAATGTTTTTCATCTTCGGGCCGAACCTCGTCGTGAGAAACGAATACGCCGTTCCGAGTTCTCCCTTGAAATAAGCGGGGAGCAATATGAAGCTCACAACGATCCGGCCGATCAGATATCCGAAAGCGAGCTGGAGAAAATTGAGATTGGTAAGATACGCAAGTCCGGGTACGCTGATAACCGTCAGGGTGCTCGTTTCGGCGGCTACGATCGCAAAACAGACCGCCCACCACGGCATCTTCCTTCCGCCGAGAAAATAGTCCGTCGTTGTGGTCTGCTTCCCCGCAATCCTGATCCCGAAATAAGTGATGCCGACAACGTACGCAACCAGAATGAGGAGATCAATGTACGTAAAACCCATGCGGCCGTCAGATTTTAATGAATATCTTTTTCTTATAGAGGATCAACATCAGCAGATAGAGCATTACGATGTGGAAAACGGCGAACCCTACCGAACCGTGCATCGGTCCCAGCCACGACGCGAAGAGATTTTCATACATCCATTGTTTTACGGTGATCGCCGTTCCGTCCGCCTGTGAGACTCTTATGATCGTCGATAGCCGTCCGATTATTCCCGAGAGGACGAAAACCGTTATCGCGTTCATACCGTACACAAGAAACGGCTGGGTGAACTTTTTATATCCCTTCACGTCGATGAAATAATAACAGAATGCGAGCGTCACGAGCGCCAGTCCGGCCATCAGCACGGTATAGGAGCCGGTCCATATATTTTTATTGATGGGTAGAAATTCTCCCCAGATCGCACCCAGTAAAATTGCAGCGTTACCGGCAAGCAGCAAACCGACGGTGATCTGCAGCGGGTTTTTTTTCGATCGCAGCCAGTGACCTGTGAGCACGCCGAATAATGTAGTCGATATTGCCGGTAGGGTACTCCATAATCCTTCGGGATCCCAGGTTTTTGTATTCGTCCACATATGTCCGCTGAGGATCATATTGTCGATATATGCGGAGAAGTTCCGTGCGGGTTCGTACACTCCGGCGCCGACCCCCGGAACCGGATAGAACTCCATGAACGCCCAGTAAACCAGCATGAGTCCGACCGTCCATATCGCCTGCCATCGAATACCTCCCGTGAGAACGATGACCGATGCAAAGAAATAACAAATGCCTATTCGTTGGAGGACTCCGGGTATCCGAATCACCGAAAAGTCGTAGTACGGAAATCCGTTCAGAAAAATTCCGAGGGCGAATAAGATCAATGCCCGCCGTGTTATTTTCAGATAGAGTTCTTTCCTGGGAGCGCCGGAATCGATCTTCTTCGAAAATGCGAACACGATCGCTACGCCAACGATGAACAGGAAGAACGGAAAGATGACATCCGTGAACGTAGCGCCATGCCACGATGCATGCCCCAGCTGCTTATATACATAACTCCAACTCCCGGGATTATTCACCAGGATCATCGCGGCGATTGTTGCTCCACGAAATACATCGAGTGAAGTCAATCGGTTCATGTCAGAATCCTTATATATTCCGGAAGACTATCTTTCGTACCGGTCTCCCGGCCACAGAGTAATGAGGGTTTCCCCCGACATTTACTTATCGGGAATCGTGATATCGTTTGGAGCGGGAATAATGTCTGCCGGAATTCGGAGTGACCGTGTAAACATTGAGTGAATTCCGTTTATGTAAACGATTGCAATGTAGTGACTATTTTCCTCTAAATCAATTAAGAATAATAGTTTGTAGGGTCGTGTACGTGTCCGATTTCCGGCCTCGAAAGAGATGTGAACCGCTCCCCATGCGGAAGAAATCGGTTCCATTCTCAGGTCAATGAATGCAAAATGTACTCGATATCAGTCTGCTTCCGGAACAGCATCATCGGTCCGGAATCGCGATGACGGCCTCGCTCTCGAAGCCGAGTCTATCGACAGCGGTGACGGCAACCGCCCGAAGTTTTCCGCGTCCGCTCCCCGCTCCGACGGTGACCGAATGTTTCCATCCCGGATGGATTTCGGTCTTCCATTTCGAACCGTACAGACACCTGACCACCCACAGCCAAACGGTTTCGTCCCGGGCCGGATTAATCGCGGCGAAATATCTATCACCCGCGTGAATCAGCGAAAGTTCCGGTTTCGATACCGATTGTTCGCCCAACCATGGACTCGCCGGTATCAGAGCGGGTTCATTGTATGGTCCTCCTGCAAGTCGGCCGGCGAGGTTATCCGGATTACGCATAAAGACGCGCATGCTGAAATGCACGTTTCCTTCCGCACCGGACTGCATTCGCGTGTGCTCTACCTGCCTCAATATCTCTTCGACCGGCCACCCGGTATCCTCACCGGTGATCCGGCTGGTAAAATTACCCGGCCAGAGATGGCGGTTTGTTACATTCTGATCATGCCACCACTTCAGGAGAACCGGATAGCTTTGAGCGCGCTGATCTATCGGCCAATAGAGTTGCGGCGTGAAGTAATCGCACCACCCGTTCACCCACCATTTGAGTGCATCGGCGTATATCTCCTGGTATGCATCGAAGCCTTCTATCTGTTCGGGATACCCGGGCCGCCAGATTCCGAACGGACTGATTCCGAACCGTACCTGCGGCTTCACCCGCTTAATCTCCGTATATAACCGCTCGACGAAGAGATCGACGTTATTTCTCCTCCAGTCGTCGATATCCATCTCAATCCCTTCCTCAAGCGATCTCGCATAGCTCATGCTGTCCGGGAACTCAATCGGTCTGCCTTCGGCGTCCTGTTCCCGATACGGGTAAAAATAATCGTCGATATGCACGCCGTCGATATCGTACCTTCTGATCACATCCAGGATGACATTGACGGAGTATTCGCGCGCCTCCTCCATACCGGGATCGAGCCAGAGGTGTTGGCCGTACTTGCGAACAATATCCGGATTTGTACGGCTGACGTGTTGATCGGACACCTCGGAGAATGCGGTGGAGTGTCTCGAGCGGAACGGGTTGAACCAGGCATGCAGTTCCATTCCCCGTTTGTGCGCCTCTTCGATAGCGAATGCAAGCGGATCGTAGAATGGTTCCGGGGGTTTACCCATTTCCCCCGTCAGATATTCGGACCATGGTTCGAGCTCTGAAAAGTAGACCGCATCGGTCATCGGACGGACCTGAAGGATAATCGCGTTCATATGCATCGCTTCGGCTCTGTCGAACAGCGATCTCAGCTCTGCCTTCTGTCGTTCTACCGGCAGTCCCGGCGCCGAAGGCCAGTCGATATTTGCAACCGTCGCAATCCAGACAGCGCGGAATTCTCTCCCGATCCGGGGAAGATCGGCTTCAGCCGGATCATACGGGGGACGAACAGCCGCGCATCCTGCGAACAGGAAGGCCGTCGCCAGCCAGAAAAAAGGGAATCGCCACATTCCCGACATACGATATTTCGTTTTCATCTTATTTACCTTTTGTCATATATTTATTCGGTCAGGTTACACAGCGTAATGATTACATACGACATAAAAGCGGAATCAGACTGAAGCGAACGACTTTTTTATCGGATACAGAAAATATCGCTCGCATGCTTTACGGTACTCTCCGAGCTGCGACTGCCATCCCCGTATGATATCGTCCTGAGATTCGCCCCGGATTATCATTTTCCTTACGGATGACGTACCTATCAACCGGTCGAACCATGTATCCCGGAAACGAAGCTTCCCGGGATAGAGATCCCGGAGCGCACAGATCAATTTGATCCCAAGTGCGACCGGCTGTATCTTTTGACGATCGACGACATGTATTGATACTCCTTTACAATTTTTGTTGCTGTGTTTCGGACCACCTCTCGGTTGACCGCTCCGTGCGGGTGTAAACTCTGTCTCGTTTAAAACGACTCCGTCAAACTCATTCATTGATAATTTCCTCTTAAGTTCGGCTCCGTCCACAAATGGCGCGCCCGCAACAAGAAAAGGAGTTTCGGTTCCCCTTCCTTCACTGATATTGGTACCCTCGAGCAAAGCGATTCCGGGGTACGTGATAACGGCATCAAGCGAGCGCAAATTCGGCGAGGGATTCAACCACGGCAATCCGGTATCATCGTACCACATATTGCGATAGTATCCCTTCATACCGATAGTTTTCAAGGAAACTTTCATTCCGTTCTTCAGCCATCCTTCCTCTATGATCATACCCGCCAGTTCGCCCGGTGTCAGTCCGTAGACGACGGGGATCGGTTTTAATCCGATGAATGATCTGAGTCCCTCCTCGAGTAGCGGTCCGTCGACGATACAGTTCGAAAGCATATTCGGTCTGTCGAGCAACAGATACGGAATATTCGATTCCGCGGCGGCTTCCAGAGTATAATAGAGCGTGCTAATAAAAGTATAGAAACGCACCCCTACATCCTGGATATCGTAGATCAGCATATCGATCCCGCGCAGCATATCGGAAGTCGGTTTTTTTAAATCTCCATAGAGAGAATATATCGGTAATCCCGTTTTTGGGTCGGTGCCGTGTTCGATATGTTGTCCGGGAGGGATATCGCCGCGAATGCCATGCTCCGGACTGAACAGAGCTTTAATCGAAATACCCGGGGAACCGTATAAGACGTCGATAATATGCTGGAAACCGCCGTCGCGGTTCCTGATGACCGACGTATGATTTGTGATAATCCCCAGATTTCTTCCCCTGATCAAGTCCAATGCGTCGGAAACCAGAAGCTCGGCGCCGGTTTGAACAGTATTCATTGTATTTCCCGTCGATAATATTTTTCTAATTCCGGTCCGGCTTATAGACCATCCCGGTTATAAACTTCGATCTGAAACAGTGAGTACGTCGATATGCTCCCGGTACCGCGTAAACAAAAGAGTCTGATGAACCGGGAATTCGAACGATCGATCGCTATGCGCTCGGTCCCTCCCGGTGCATTCGTTCTTTTCGACACGACAAGCCAGTTTGAACCGTCTTCCGACACCTCGATTCTGTAATCGGCTGCATGATTGTGCGCCCAATGAAGAATAATCTCGTTAAAATATTTTCGATCGCCGAGATCCAGCATCAGCCATTGCGTGTCGGATCCGTCGTCGGACTGCCATGGGGCGGAAGCCCACCTGGTATACATCGTGCCGTCGACGGTATTTTCGGGACCGAAATTCGGCCCAGTCTCCGATACCGATGACGCTGAAGCTGTTGCGTTCAATGCGAGATTCGGCGGTGGGAGACGTCTTCCCTCCCGATAAAAATGGATAGCCACGAGCGAATACGGCGGAACCTCAAGGGTGATTTTTTCGCCGGAAATGCGGTACTCCCTGTACCCGGCATATTTTCGGTCTTCGTTAAGGATCCACGCTCTGCCGCTCGCATCGGGTATGAAATTCCGAATGTCGAAAGCTACTTGTTTTACTCCGTCGCGGGATTTGTTTATGAGTACCACGGAAAGGGTATCTCTTCCTTTGAGCGAAGCGTAGGCGGACAGGCTTTTATCCGAACTCGACGTCCGGACAGCGGTGTTCCCGTAGAGTTCGGTGAATATCTGAAACGGATAGTAGGAATAACCCGGTGTATTTTTCCCATCCGATGAGAGTACTCCATAGTCACCGCCCCGCGGAGGATACGCATTGTGAATCGCCCAGTAGCATGCCATGCCAACCCCGAGATTCGCCATGGTACCGAGCATATCCCCGACCCACAGCGCGTTCGCGATTGACACGGTAATCGGTCCCGGATAAATGTTTACCGAATTATATCCGACCGGGACGATCCACATCGTATCGGCTTTTTCGGCCGGCAGGTTTTCCCGGAGGCTCCTCCGGATTTCCGAATATGTCCGATGAAACGTTTCGATGCTCGCGAACAGCGTATCATCATCTTCGTTCACCTGAGATGTCAGGGGATAAAACGTAAAAGTCACCATATCGATATACTCGCCTGCTTCCCGAAGCAGCGCTCCGGTCCAGTCGTCCGTACCAGCCCCGGGTTTTACGTTAGCGGCGATTTTGATCGAGGGATCGACCGATTTCATCGCTTGAGCGAAGGAGATAAATCGTTCCGCATAATGCTGCGGCGAATCATGCCCCCGCGCCCACCATCCCCACTGCTCGTCGCCGACTTCCCAGAAAGGTATCCCGTAGCCCTTCTCCTTATTGACATATCGAACCCAGGCTGCAGCGAGTTCGGGAGATTCATTGAAATTTACGGTAATAAAACCGACCGCCCCGACCGCTTTCAGGAATTGTGCATACTCATCCGTGCTCATTTCCGCCGGGTTATTCTTCGGGTCGTTCCAGATATATCCGTCGGCGTCGGTTCCGCCGGGATACTTGAGCACGCTGAAACCGGCGGCTCGAATCTTCGCGATAGCGTCCCGGTCGGCCGACAGCAGCATATCTTCCGGAGGTCCCGGAAAGATACTTTCATCCCACCGCGCGGTATTGATTCCATACAGATAGGGACTGATCCGGTTTTCGATATCCCCCGCATCTATCCGGACAACGGCCTCCTGAGAGTATATCCATGCGTGGAAGAGAGAAGCGATAAAAACGGTTTTCAGCAACCAGATGCCGAACCATCGATACATAGATTACTCCTTGAGTCCGGTAAAGTTTAGACTACGAATATAATACTTTTGCAGAACGACGAAGAGCAGGATCGTCGGTATTACCGCGAGTACCAACGCTGCCCGTATGAGCGATTCGAACCTCGTGATGTCGAATGAACCCCGAAGGAGCTGAATACCCACAGGTAGAGTCATAAGTTCGGGCGAAGCAGTCGTCACGGTAACTGTCCAGATATATTCGTTCCATTGGGCGATGAAGGTGAAAATCGCCAGCGTGACGAGCGCCGGTTTGGACAACGGCAGGACAACGGCTCGGAAGATCCTGAACTCCGAACAACCGTCGATTCGAGCGGCATCGATCAACGAATCGGGCAGGCTCAGAATATACTGCCGCATCAGGAAAATTCCGAAACCGCTGACGGCGAAAGGAATGATGAGCCCGGGATAGGATTGGAGCAATCCCGAGCCGCCGATACCAATCACATCGTTTCCTCCTGCCAGTGGAACGCTCTTCAGAATAAAATAAACGGGAATAAGAAATATAAACTGAGGGAACAGCATTGTGGAGAGAACTCCCTTAAAGATGAAAGCTCTTCCTTTGAAGTCGTACTTGGCCAGAGCAAAACCCGCAAGCGAACTTGTGGCCAGTACGAGAATCGTTACGCTGCCGGAGACCAACAGACTGTTAAAAAACAGTCGGGATAACGGCAGCACTGAGACGAGATCTGCGTAGTTTTCCCATATCGGAGATTCAGGGAGCAGCCGAAAGCCGGTAGAATAAAGTTCGGCGGGTGTTTTAAGAGAGCCGGATAGCATTTCCCAGAACGGGATGAGTATTATGAGCGTACCCGTCGCAAGGACGGAAAATCCGATGATCGAACCGGCACGTCGGTCTTTCACCGCTCGATTTGATATTTTGCGATGATTATTCAATATGTATTTCCTGTATCCGGGAACATAGGACGTACGGTAAAGCGTACGACGTTAATATTTTTATCTCCTGAGATCGATGTACCCGTTCCAGATATCCGTATCACTCGATTAATATGCTTCAATACCTCCCCTCCTGAAGAAACGCAGCTGTGCCATGGTTATAATAAAAACCACGATGAAGAGCATGAATGCCATTGCGGATGCTTTTCCCATCCTCAGTTGTTCGAACGCTGTCTCATACATGTACAGCGATAATATCCGTGTGCTGTTGACCGGACCTCCCCCCGTCATGATCATGATCAGCACAAACGCCTGCAGACCGGCAATCATCCCGTACACGCTCACGAACAGCAGCGTCGGTTTGAGCAACGGCAATGTAATGTTTACAAACTTTTTCCAACTGCCCGCGCCGTCTATATTCGCCGCCTCATAATATGCATGCGGTATATTTCCGAGTCCCGTCAAATATAAAAGTATATATATTCCCAGATTCGACCAGACTGCCGCAGCTATCACTGAAAACATCGACCACCTCGGAGAGGCAAGCCAGTCGGGTCCGCTCATTCCAAAGAATCGTAGGATTTCGTTCAACAATCCGTAGCCGGGGTGGTAGATGAACATCCATATGTAAGCGATCGCAACCACGCTCGTTACCAGCGGCAGAAAATAGATTGTTCTCCAGATTATTTTTAACCGCGATCTATCGATCAATACGGCGAGGGGAAGGGCGACGAGCATCGCAAGGACAACCTGTCCGATGGAGAACAGGAGCGTATTTCGCATGACACCCGGAAACAGCAGATCGGAGACTAATAATTCCCGGTAATTCCCCAAACCGGTGAAATGCATAGACGAAAGCATATTCCAGGAATGAAAACTGACATAAAGAGCGAATCCGACCGGAATGATAAAAAATACGGCATAGAACAGCAGCGCCGGGCTGAGAAAAATATACGGAGCGTATCGTCTGGAGAAGATCATTATTAATTCCGCTATCGGCCGGTGAGCAGCCTGATTCGTTCCGAAATTCTTTCTGCGGCTGCTTGCGGTGATGCGCTTCCGATGCAGGCATTTTCGATCTCCCGCATGAGCATCGTTTTCACTTCACGGGCAGCCGGATGGACAGGTTCCGGTCTGGTATACCCGAGGGCATCGAAGAAGGTTCCGGTGAATGAATCCTCCAAGACACTTTCGGCGATCCGTATGTCCGCCTCACGCGACGGGAGCATACCGAGTCCGGTTAAAAACTCACCCATCCTGGAAAATCCGCTGCTCTCCTCCTGAAGCCATTGCAGAAATGTCCAGGCTTCTTCCTTCACGCTGCTTCCGGCATCTACAGCGAAGAACCATGAATAACCGGCCGCCACCCGTTCAACCGTACCAGCGGGAACCGGCGCGGTCCGGACATACGCGAAGGCATCCCCCATCCCCGATTCGAGCTGGCCCTTCCAGTCGGGCGTGAGCAATGCCATTGCGACTCTACCGTTGAAAAGGTCGCGGGGAAACGTTGCATACGAGAAACTCGCATCGCAGATCCGTCGATCGTAAAAGGATTTCATATAGCGGACCGTCTCTTCGATTTTCGCCGTACTGCGCTCTGTATCCCGCCCATGCAATTCCCCTCCGTTCGACCAGAGAATCGAATAAAAGGGGAGTACAATCCCCGTATCCCACTCGCGTGGGAAAACGAAACCCGCCCGGCTGATTTTATTATCAGGCGTATATCGAGTCAATCTCCCGGCGTATTCGAGAAGCTCTTGCCAGGTCTCCGGAGGACGGGAGAGTCCCTCTTCTTCAAAAAAATCAATCCGGTAAAATAAGGAAAGTGTTGAGATCTCGGTCGGTATTCCCCGCAGCGTATCGAGAATCGAAACGCCGGCGATCGCACTTTCGGTGAATTCATTGCGGACAAACGACTGCACGTCCCGGGGAGGCAGGTCGAGTATACCATTTGCGGATAATTGACCTCCCCAGAGCGAGTAGATGTGATAAATATCCGGTCCGGTCCCTGAAAGGTGCGAGATAACAACGGAGCGGAGATAATCGGGATACGGTACGGATCTGTACTCGATAACGATATCCGGATGTATCGATTCGTATTCGGCGATGTAGTCCAGCATCGGCTCGTGAAACCCGGCTCCCCAATGCGTCAGCATCACAATCCGTGTCTTCCCGTCGGGCTCTCTGCCGGATTCACGGCATGAGAGCAGTAAGAGCAATGCTGCAAGGACTATCGCCGGAAAAGCTGAAGACCGGACTGCTTTGCATATCAATTTGTAAAATAACACAATGTTCCACATCTGTCTAAAATTAAATATTAAAAATTTTGAATGATTCAGGTCCACCAAGCCGAAATCGTCGGGGTTGTG
>CAZBUK010000071.1:0-21468 GCA_964495085.1 uncultured Ignavibacteriales bacterium | reverse complement strand
GCACATACTAAATAGTGCATATCGCTCAATTGTAACATTTTGCGGTTACAATCGGTAGGATAATTAGGAGAAGTATATACTTGGTTGGATATATCCTTGGCTGAGGGAGGGGAGAACTACCGTCTATTGGATGGAGAAAGTTTCGAATCGGACCGGGTCCATTTCCTGATATAGGCAGCAACATCAAATTTCCTCCTGCATCCCTCAAAGCTCATGTACCGGATCTTGCCGAAGACCGGCCGTTCACCCCATGCGCGGTCATGAACTCCGCCGAGACTCCAGGCGATTCCGGTATAACCGTTCGCATCCCTCCCGTCCAATTCATATTTATCGTTCAGGTAGACTGCTACGGCAAGCGCTTCTTCCGGCGATGGGGTCCATTCAAGGATTTTTTTTGCCCAGTACATTCTCATATATCCATGCATTTTTCCCGCAGTTCTCATTTGGTCGTTGGCTGCATTCCAGAGGGGATCGTGTGTACGAGAACATTCGAATATTTCCACGGGGTACGTATACTCCCGTTGATCGCGCCGGTGCATGTTCAATGTATGCTGCGCCCATTCGGGGAATCCTTCGAACGAATCGTATGCCTTATTAAAAAAGCAGAAATTATCGGAAAGCTCCCGGCGAACAATAAGTTCTTCGAGGAATGCAACGCGGGATGCCTTGTGTTTTCGCAATCGTCCGATCTCGAGTGCAACACGTTGCGCCGACAAATGTCCGAAATGCAGGTAAGGAGAGAGATCCGAAACCGCTCCGGCATTCGGATCGTTCCGCAATTCGCCGTACGCACCGAGCCGTTCATCTATGAATCTATCGAGCATTTGCCTTGCGGCATCCTCTCCCGGTACGATCCAATCCGCCGGTTCTACCGCCGTGTCGATGTTGAGCTGCGCCCTGATGCGTCGCCAATCGATTATGGGAACGGGGTTCGGCAAGAGATGAGGATGTTTCCTGACGGAGGGGAAATCTTTCAGGTATTCAGGCAACAGACGGCGAATTCTGGGTCTCATCGTATAGGCGGCGAATTCCTGCTTTTGCGATGCTGTTCTGCATGGTACAATGTTGTGCGCATCGACTTCAACGAACGATATGTTTGATTTCGCACAGACGCCATCTTTCCATCGGCGGTTTATCCGGAGCGGAGAAAAATCGCTGACGAGCATCCCGGCTCCGATAGACTTTATGAAGCGGGGTATCTCCGCAGATGGGTCGCCGGTAACCAGATGAAATGCGATGTTCAACTTTTTCGCTCGTTCCGCAAGCCTCTCCAACCCATACAGCATAAAGTCGTACTGACGGAGCGTTGCTCCGAGAAATTCAGGTACCAGGCAGAATACGATCGCAAGCGGCGCTTTGAATTCCAGCGCCCGCTGCTGCGCGTACAGCAAGGCCCAGTTATCACGTATCCGTTGATCGCGGCTCATCCAGTAAATTACCGGTCCGCCGCGGTAGGGTGTGATCGTGTACGTATACAGCCTGTTCCGGGTCATAGGTTACGGGATGGAATAACTGATGGATGTAGACGCCGATTTCATATACCGGAGTTGGTTGGGGAAGGAGGTGTATCCTTGTGGGTGAAATCGGCGGATCGCCTTAAGCATCGACGATTCTTTACCTTTCCCGGTCGTAGGGACGAACCATTACCAGGTTTTGGCGGTGGTAGCCGCTCGGAGCGTTGTTTCATGTCGACTTGCATACGATTCCGGAATAGTGCCGGAATCTAACCCGGCGTAAAACAAGACAAGAGCTTCTATTAATGATGGCTTCGCGATTCAGTCGAATGCGCCTCGTTTTGGGGTAACTGCGGATATTCAGGTCTGTACAAGAAAATTCCGTCATGTAATGCCCTGTGGGTAAACAGAGCGATCGGTTCCTTAGTTACTCCGGTTTACGGATTCGACTATGCTCATATCATCTTATATATCGCCCGCTGCTCCTCATCCTGGACCGACCGTTCACGAAGCGTTAAAATATGTTTGCGGAGATGTTCGATCCCCGATTCATATTCACCGATCGCTTCCTGAATCTTCCCTTTTCGTTCGGCCCAGATTGCCTTTCGCAGTGAGCGCATATACTCGTTGCTGGTGAACGGCCATTCTTTGAACGCCAGCATCGCAAGCATGACGAGGTTGATAAACGGTATGTACATCAGCAGCCCGTTTGACGGCTTGTAGCCTGCCTTGTTGAATATGTTCCACCAGATGAGGCCGTAAAAATAAATGCTCGTTACAATAACGAAAGCGAGCATGAGGTCTTCTATCTGTGAAGCGAAATTTTTAAAAAGGAACAGTAACATAGGTCCTCCCGTCTTTCAGTACAGTATATGAGCTGGTTATTTAGGATCTCCCATAAATAATATTATGTTCTTCATGACGAACTCTGCCGTGTCTCCGGGCTCAAGTGGAACACCCCTCCGGCAAATTATCTACCATACTCTCGTCTCCCGATATGCTATCGTGTGGGTTCTACATTGACCAGATTCATCCCGTCTGAAGGCTATCCGGATAATTCCTACAGGCTGATAGCAAGAACGAAGATGTGATTATAATCCGATACTTCGATCTTAGTATGTATCGGATCTCATATATCGGGTAATCCAATACTCATCTATAGACTCATTTCTTCGGTCAATGAAATATCGCAGGTTGAATCCCTTCACTTTCGAATTCAACGAATAGCTCAAGGTGGTCTATATAATAGAGATATAACACCTATAAAGTCAATAACCGCCAGAAATACCGCGAAAACACGTTTAATTGGAAATCAAAACGTTTTTATTTATCTTGAAAATTACCGGTTCGGCGCCGGATGGAATATTCAGCCCGGGAGGCATACAGGCGCCGGACGGAGAATTGGACGCAGCGGACGCTTGTATGTTGTCATCCTGCCTCTATAATAATATATAATCAGGAAATCATCCGGAGTTTGTGCATGCGGTTAATCATATTCGGCCCTCCCGGCGTTGGTAAAGGAACACAGGCCGATCTATTGCGAAAACGCTATTCTATCCCTCATATTTCAACCGGCGATATTCTGAGGAAAGCAGTCGACGAAGGTACGGGACTCGGTAAAAGAGCCAGGGAGTATATGGACCTCGGCCGGCTTGTGCCCGACGATGTCATGATAGGTCTCATCCGCGATGTTCTCGGCAGATGCGAATGCGAACAAGGATTCGTCCTCGACGGGTTCCCCCGGACGGTAGCGCAGGCCGAAGCGCTCGATATTGTTTTCCGCGAACTAAACCTCGGAGTGAACGCGGTTATCTCCATCGAAATCGACGAAGATGAAATAATCACCCGGTTATCCCAGCGCTGGATGTGTAATCTTTGTAACCAGATATTCAATCAAACCGCCGATGGCATCGACCCCGAAGCTCCCTGCCCGCGATGTAGTGGAACACTGTACCAGCGCGATGACGATAAACCGGAGATCGTACGGCATCGTCTCAAGGTGTACAACGATTCGACCCAGCCGGTGAGAGGATATTATGAGAAAGCGGGATTGCTGAAACATGTTGACGGGAGGGGAGATGTATATACCGTTCTGGAAAGAATTATTCGTGAATTAGAGAACGGATCAATCGGAGAGCGGGGAAGCGTGAAGTGAGCACGAGCGAACAGGGAAAGGCAACGCCGAAAACGATTCTCGGAATGGCCCGGAAACCTATGGTCATAGCGCACCGCGGTTTCTCCGGTAGAGCGCCGGAAAATACGATGTCTGCTTTCCGCATGGCGCTCGATGCGGGCGTCGATATGATCGAATTCGATGTCCAACTCAGCCGCGAACGGGAAGTCGTGGTGATCCACGACGACAAAGTCGACCGAACGACGGACGGCAGCGGCAAGGTTTCCGCCATGACGCTCGAAGAGCTTTCACGATTGGATGCCGGATCGTGGTTTAACCGTTCGTTCGCCGGGGAACACATCCCCACGCTGCGCGAAGCGCTGGAACTGATCGCTCCTAAGGTCTACGTGAACATTGAAATAAAGACCGATACCGTGATCAGAAGGGCGGATACCGAAATCGCCGACAGGACGTTCGAACTGGTAAAAAATATGGGTCTGCTCAACAGAGTTCTCTTCTCTTCGTTCAATCATATGCTTATGAAATACCTGAAAGGTGTGAATCCGGACGTCCACACCGGCGTTATCTTCCATCCCATCATGCATGCAGGGAGACTCCCCTCCGGTCTGGCAAAGCCGGCCGGCGCCGAGGTTTTCGTATGCGGCAAACGGGATGCCACGAAGCGCCGGATTGAAAATGCACGGAAACACGATATAATCATCGGCGTTTACGGATTGGAGAGCCAGAGCGATATCGACAGGATGCTGGATAGCGGGATTACCGTTCTCGTCTCGGATTATCCCGATAAGCTGATCGAAGCCCTGCGCCGGTACGGCGATCGGAAGGCATCGTAGGAAAGATGAAGATTATGGCATCATATCGGCAGCTCTCCATGGTCCTCCTGTTCTCGATCCTGATAACGGCGCTCCATCCAATTCAGGCCGCTGCGAGCGACGACGAGAGGAAATTGGACGAACAACTTAGTTTACTCAGTCGCGAAAATGCCGAAGGATACATTAATCCGCTGCTGAAGTCGATCGCCTTCAATCTGAACCGCTCCCTGTATCACACTGCCGAGATCAAGGGGGGGACCGAGATATATCTCGGCCTGAAAGCTATGGCTGCCGTCGTCCCTGCTCATGATAAATCGTATTCTGCCGTCTCCCCGATCGACGGATCTCAGAAAACCACAGCAACAATCGTCGGAGGCCAGGGGAGTTCGTTCGATGCCGACAGGTCGGTTCAAGGAGAAGAAAATAGTTTCCCCGACGGTTTTAACTGGAGCGTCATTCCGATCTATGTTCCTCAGCTTCACATCGGTAATATCCTCGGGACGCAGTTTATAATCCGGTATCTTCCATCCACGAAGTTCGATGACAAGATTGGAGACATAGACGTGTTGGGCGGAGGCGTTCAGCATAGTCTCAGCCAATACGTTTCCGGGATTCCATTCGACCTGTCGGTTCAGGGAATGTTTCAGATGGTGAAACTGGGATCGCACGTCGAAGGTACCGGTCAAACGTATAGTCTCATTGCCAGCACGTCGTATTCGAGCCTGACCTTCTACGGAGGAGTCGGGATGGAATCTACGGACTTCTCGATACGCTACGATTACTCTCCTCCGCCGAACGACGATCAGGAAGTGCCTGCGCACGCAGTCGAATTCGCCAGCAAGGTCGAAGAAAGATTCCGCGGCAATCTGGGGCTCTCCCTTAAATTCGTCATCTTCAACATAAATGCCGATTATACATTCGGAGACTATAAGATAGCCAGCATCGGTTTGGGCATTGCAATCTGATCTTCGTTATGACCAGACACCTCCTCGTTGTCGTTCTCTCCTTACTCATGCTCGTTTCCTGCGAGAAACCCCCGGACGATCGCGTCGAATCTGCCAATGTATTATATGAGCGGGCGGTACAATATGCCGAGCGCGGAAGATACTCGGAGGCCGAGTACGCATTCCGGAATCTGCTCGCCGTCGACGCGGAGCTTGGACGCGTGGGACGCGTCGCGTCGCATCAGCGATATCTCGGTTTTATATCGGAAGAGCAGGGAGAATTTGATGCGGCGTTCGAGTGGTACGAGCGTTCGGTAGAAAATTCCCGGAGAGCAGGAGACCGGTCGTCGGAGATGGACGCTTTTTTCGCGGCCGCCCGCCTTGCCGGAAAGCTCGGCGATCTTGAGCGTGAACGCTCGCTCTATAACGATGCGCTGACGATCACCAGGTTCTTCAGTTATCCTGCCGGAGAGATCCGTGCGGCTTTGAATCTCGGAAGGATCGAAGCCGATCTGGGCCGGGCCGACATTGCTCAGCGCCATCTAAATCATGCCCTCTCCGCTGCATCTGCCGTCGAACGCACATCGATGCATTATGAAACACTGGTGGCGCTTGCAGAAAACAGCCTTCGCCGTCAGCTTACGGCGGATGCGTTCGCCTACCTTCGAGAGGCGGAGGCACTTGAAGACCGCATTACCGACCCTATACTGCTCATCGATCGCACGCTGGTCCTCGGAAGATATTATAAAGCGGTCGGGAATTATTCGGCAGCGCTCGCCTTATACGAAGAATCCTGGAACAGATTTAAGGAGACACCGCGCAACGATCCCTCTTTTCTCGAGCTGCTGGAATCACTAGCGGGGACGTATCAGCTGCAGGGACGCTTCCGCGAGTCGCTTGCCCATTTTAACCTTCTCGCCGACCTCACCCGCGATTTCGACCGGCAGATTTCCTACGGATTCGCGCTGCTCGGCCAGTCCGATGTCTACTACTCATTCGGTGCGGTTATAGAAAACGAAGAATTGATCCGGCAGGCGCTGCAGATCTCCCGAAGTGCGGAATCACACTTCGGCCGGATGCAATATCTCCCCGGCCAGTCGTATGCATTCTTTCAGCAGGCGCGGAGCGAAAGTTACCTCGGAAAAAACGTCGACGCGGTCGAGCTCTACAAGCAGGCCCTCTCGCTGCTCGGTACGGAACCGGTATCGCTGGACCGTATATCGGGACAGCGGCTCTTCGAGAATCGCAATTCGCTTCAGGATCCGTGCGCCGAATTGACAAATTATTTAGTCGATGAGCTCATACGCCTTGAACGGTTCGACGAAGCCCTTTTCTATACCGAGAAATCCCGGCATGAGAGTCTTATCGGCACGATCAAGCGAATCGGACTCTCTGCTTCCGAACCATCTGCCGCCGAAGCAGCAGAATCGCTCCGTGTCGTACGCAAGCGCCTGGACGCGCTCGAGCATGGCCGCCTGATAACCTACGAGCAGTCGGAACGGTCCGCCATGCAGCGCCAGACGATCAGATCGATGCTCCCGGCAGTCAGGCAGGAATACGAGACGACACAGGGAACGCTTGAGCGTTTGCTCCCTAACAGCGGCGCGATATTCGACAAAAAATCTCCATCCAGATCCGAGATTCAACGCGCGCTGCAGCAGGGACGGACGGTCGTATCGTACTTTCCCGGCAGGACACAGATGCACATTTTTATAGTAAGCCGTGCTTCCTACAGAGTACGGACCGTTCCTATCCCGCGGAACGACCTAATGCACCTCGTCCACGAATATCAGCGGCTGATCGCATCCGCGACTGTCTATGCCGCCGAGGACGGAACCTCAGACCGGAACCTGTTGAGGCAGTTCGAGAATCTCTCATCGCGGGTATACCAGATGTTTATCGAACCGATCCGCCAAGATATCGGCAACTCCGGACGGATCATTTTTGTGCTTCCTCCGGAGATGCCGGGCATCCCGCTGCACACGCTCAGAGAACCGACCGGCAGACGACGCCAGTATATGGCCGAGCGCTATAAAATTTCATATCTCAGTTCGGTATCCTCTCTCACCTTCGATTTGAAATCCATCCCTTCCCTGAGCAATATTGTCGCATTCGGGAATCCCGAAGGATTCGATTGGGACATCGATTACGAGGTGCGGGATATTCGCGGCATCGATCGGAATGCACGCATTTACCTGGAGGGGAACGCATCACTGGAAAATTTACAGGCGGAACGGGGAGAGGTGCTCTATCTGGCGACCGAATTCTATTATAAGCCGGAAAATCCGGAGCACTCCTATTTTTCGCTGACGAGGGAGGGATCCATCGCCGTCAGGCAGATCGATCTCAGACAGATGCTCGGCATTTCGTCATTCCCGGCGGTCATACTCGTGAACACCGGCAACGTTGTGGAAGGATTGAACGCACTCCATCCTTTTATGCTGCAGTTGAACGGATCGCGCTATGTATCCGTGAATTTCTGGCAGCGGGAAGCCCGCTCGGCGAAATGGTTCAACGAAAATATCTTCTCGAACCTCTCGATGCAGATGTCGTTCGAGGACGCCTATTTCCAGGCGCTCGCGACCCTCATCGCAACGCCGCAATACTCGCATCCTCACTTCTGGGGGACCTTCTTTCTCTTCGGTCCCTGAGTTCAGGGCATACAGCGCATGATAAAGAGCGGAGGAAGGTTTCGTGGTTCGAAATCCCGCTTGATGGAGGAGAATTCCTTTTCGAGATACTTGACCGCATAATAGGAATTCTGGTACACGAGAAAAACTCCGTCGGGTTTCAGCGCTTCCCGGCTTTTCTGGACGATGGAAACTCTCTGTCTGGTCTTCAGGAAGGTGAACGGAATACCCGATAGTATGCAGTCGACGTTCGCGTATCCGAGTTCTTCGAGTATCGAAAGTATGTTCTCCGCGGAATCGTGGACGACGGTGAGCCGGGAGTCGGAAATGCGTTCGAGTTCTTTCACAAAACGAAGATTGGTCTCAATGGCGATGAGCCGGGCGTCCGGAGGAAGTAGTTTCAGCAGCCGTCTGGTGAATGCCCCGTCGCCCGGACCGTATTCAACAATGATTTTCAGATTGGCTAGATCCATCGTTTTAAATGCTCGTTTGACCGCGAACGAGGAGGTCGGAAAGAGAGAAGCTACGTTCCTGTCCCTGATAAATTCCCGGATGAAGGACAAATTGCTCTTTGAGCGTTTCATAGGCGACGCTTCCTCGGTATAGGTCCGGAGCATAAATTAAACTCATAATATCACCATTTCATCGAAGAATAGCAAATCACACTATCGATGGATTGTCATCAATATTCGGCGTCGGACAGTTGAAAAGCGCCGCTTCGTGATCTGTATGTGTTCATGTATCAGTACCGGCAATCGTCACGACGATAGATCGCCGGTGCGGGGCATTCCGATGTTCGCATAAAAATATTCCCTGCCAGGTTCCGAGGTTGAACCGGCCGTTCGTGATGGGAATCGAAACGCTTGAGCCGATTGTGACACTCTTGATGTGGGATGTCATATCGTCGCGTCCTTCGAGCGTATGGAGATAGTACGATGCATCCTCCGGTACCGTTCGTGTGAAGTGGGTCTCGAGATCTGTCCGGACGTCGGGATCGGCATTCTCGTTCAGGGTTAGACTTGCGCTCGTGTGCTTAATGAAGATGTGAGCGAGACCCGTTCGGATGCGCCTGATTTCCGGCACCGCATCAAGCACATCGTCGGTAATGATGTGAAACCCGCGACCCCGGCGCGGCAACGTAATCTCTTTCTGAAACCATAACATGGTCGAATTTCCTCCGGTCTCTATTCGTCGAAATGATAAGTAAACCAATCCGGTCTTGATTTTCAAGTCCTTTTTTCATACCAACTATATTATGATGAAAACCTTCGCACTACCTTTGCTCATTATATGTACCGTTCATGCATCGTCTCAGGACCGGTTTGCGGAACAGAGAGAGCGCATGGTCCGAACCCAGATCGAGGGACGGGGCATTACCGACGCGGCGACACTCCGTGCGATGCAGCGTGTTCCGCGGCATCTCTTCGTTCCCGACGAACAGATCCGCTCGGCTTACAACGACAATCCCCTGCCGATCGGATTCGGACAGACTATCTCGCAGCCGTATATCGTCGCATTCATGACCGAGATCGTCGGGGTCTCGCGGGAGCACCGTGTCCTGGAGATCGGCGCTGGTTCGGGATATCAGGCCGCCGTATTGGCGGAAATCGTGGATTCCGTGTATACGATTGAGATCATTCCCGAACTGGGACACGGCGCCGCTGAACGGCTGAAGCGTCTGGGATATGACAATGTCTCGGTAAAGATCGCGGACGGCTACCACGGCTGGGAAGAGCATGCGCCGTTCGATGCGATCGTCGTAACGGCCGCCGCGGAACATATCCCTCCCCCTCTGCTCGATCAGTTGAAGGACGGGGGCAGAATGATCATCCCCGTCGGTTCTCCGTTCTTCATTCAACAGCTTATGCTTGTTGAAAAGCGCGGAGAGGAGATGACGACCCGTAGTCTGATGCCGGTCCGTTTTGTACCGTTCAGAAGGGAGGAGTGAAGACCGGATAGTATACCACGGAGCCCCGGATGGCTATAGAACCGATATACGCCCGTAATCGATCCTGCATACCCGATGTTTTCTGCATGGATGCACACCTTACTATCCGCCGTACCGCTGCCCTGCAGCTTTGAAAATTACTAAATATCTGCTTACGCCATATATGCCGAAGCGTCTACTGTTCTCGATAGGGTTACTCTCGGTTGCGCTTATCGCCTTCCAGCTTGTTCTCATGCAGATCCTGTCATATTCGCAGTGGTACCATTTTGCGTATATGATCATATCCGTCGCGATGCTTGGGTTCGGTTTCAGCGGGACGGTCCTCGCCATCTCACGACGGTGGTTTCTCGATAGATCCGAACTATTGCTCCCCGTTCTGATGCTCTGCTGCGGTACAACGATGGCGGCGGCAGTCTTTGCCGCGGGAACTGCCGCAGGCGGATTCGACATGTATCTTCTGTTCGTCGATTCGTCGCAGCTGCGGCTTCTTGCTACAACCTACCTCATGTATATGATCCCCTTCTTTTTCGGAGCACTCGCAATCGGATTATCTTTCGTGCGGTATACCGAAACCATAGGAAAGGTCTATTTTTCGAATCTGGCAGGATCCGGGATAGGCGGCGTCGCGGCCGTCGCCGGGCTCTGGATCCTGCATCCCCAGGAGCTGCCGGGCGTTCTGGCGCTCATTGCGATCGCAGCCGGAGCGCTGCTGATCACCAAAAAGTACCGGATTGTACTTCTGCCTGCCGTCCTCGTCGCGGTTATGGTATCGGGGTATGCCGTTTTATATCCTCCCTCCGCGGGAATATCCGAATATAAGAGCGTCAGTCGTACCTTGAATCTCCCCGGCGCAGAGATCGAGTATGAACGCTCAAGCCCTTTCGGTTTCGTTCAGGTAGTCAGCACGGACGCACTGCGCCACGCTCCCGGATTAAGTCTTGCATACCGCGGCGAGATCCCCGTCCGGAAGGCGGTGTTCAACAACGGCGACTGGTTCGGTCCCTTGGCATCATGGTCGAGATCGGACTCCGTACACCTGATGGACTATACGACTAAAGCGCTCCCGTACATAACGGGGACCCGCAAGCGTGTTCTCGTCTTACAGGCGGGCACCGGAATGGATGTCTCACAGGCGGTGACACGTGGCGCACGCAAAACGATAGCCGTCGAACCGAACGTGCCGGTGACGGAATTGCTCCTGGATGTCTATGCGCCGGAGATCGATTCGCTCTTCATGCTGGATTCCGTGGAACTGCTCGCCGTCGAACCCCGGACATATCTGAAGACAACCGGCGCGGTATACGACCTTATCGTGCTGCCGACAATCGAGACGTTCGGAGGATCCGCCGGCCTGTATGCTATGCAGGAGCAATATCTGTTGACGCAGGAGGCATTCTCCGAGATGTGGCGCAGCTTGACGGGGAACGGTGCGATAGCCGTGACATCGTGGATGGATTATCCCGTGAAAAATCCATTGAAGACCCTCTCTACGCTCGTCGGATTGCTTGCATCGGAAGGAGTCACGGATCCTACAGAACACCTCATCGCGGTGCGGAGCTGGGGAACCGTCACGTTTACCGTTCACCGTACACCGGTTGACGAAAAAGCGGTATCGGCAGTTCGTACGTTTTGCCGGAGCATGTTTTTCGATCCCCTTCTTCTCCCCGGACTCGAACCGGAAGAACGTAATCGGTATAACGATATCGGCGACCTGAATTTCTTTGGCTATGTAGACGAGCTCGTTGCAACGGACGGAGCCGTCCTCTTCGTAGAATACGGTTTCAACATTCGTCCCGCCACGGACAACCGGCCATATTTCTCGCAGTTTCTTCGGTGGGAGAGTCTTGCCCATGTACGACGGCAGTTTGGGGATAGAGTGCTGCCGTTCATCGAAGTCGGATACCTGGTTGTGGCCGTTACATTTCTGCAGATATGCTTCGCTGCCGTTGCACTCATCGTTGCGCCTCTCTTCAGAATCGGTTTCAAGGGGAAGGGGAGGGGCTGGACGATTTTTTACTTCGGCGGCCTGGGACTCGGGTTTATGTTCTTCGAGATCGTTCTGATACAACGTTTTATACTCTATCTCGGACAACCGGTATACTCGGTCGCGGCGGTGATCACCTCACTGTTGCTTTGCTCGGGGGCAGGGAGTATCGTTTCGTCCCGGCTTCGCGCGACCGGGCGGAATCTACGGAATGCAACGGGACTCATCGCCGGCATCATCCTCGTTTATATCCTTCTCCTGCCGTTCATTCTTGAACTAACGATAGGTTATTCGTTCGGCATCAGAGCTGTAATGGCATTTTTAATTATCGGTCTGCCCGCATGCTTTATGGGAATTCCATTCCCGCTCGGCGTTCGGTATGTATCCGCTCTGAACCGGGAACTTGTTCCGTGGAGTTGGGGAATCAACGGTTGTATGTCGGTAGTGAGCACGGTATTGGCGACCGTGATCGCGGTTGAATTCGGTTTTATCGCGGTCATGCTTTTTGCGTCGGGTGCGTATCTCATTGCCTCGGGAAGTAATTGGGGAAGATGATTCCCGCTTCATCCTGCCGGATAATCGTTTTGCATAATGAAATCATCCGAACCGGATCTCGCCGGTGTACCTCGTGGTTGTATTACGATTGAGGATCCGGGAATGAACGAAGAAGAGTCGAAACCCGGACGTCGGTGAATAGGCGACGCTCACGGACACTTGACATTCCACATTGAATTTGGTATAATTTTTAACTCTTATGTCGATCCGCAGTTAGAGAGTTTGTAACACCGCTGTGCCACATATCGCCTGTATAGAGTCTCATCGACCCTCCCAAAAGCCGGGATTTCTGAAACCCTACTGCATTCTTCTCTCGCGCGATGTGTCGATCGTTCGATCGAACTTTTTATTACTGAGCGAATCGTATGTCCGGCACCTTTCCGAATACCTCAGAATATACTCACCGGTTTATCGTCGGCGGGCAAGCGATGCGCGATATCCACGCGAGCATCACAAAATTTGCATTTCACGCGAATACGGTCCTGCTCGCCGGCGAGACCGGTGTCGGTAAGGACCTTATTGCCCGCGAGATCCATACCATCAGTCCGCGTAGTGATAAACCGTTTATCCAGGTATCGCTAAGCGCTATCAGCGAGACGATCCTCGAATCGGAACTGTTCGGCCATGAGAAAGGATCGTTTACCGGGGCGGAAAGGGAGAAACATGGTATATTCGAGGCGGCTGACGGAGGGACCTTATACTTTCCGGAGATATCGGATCTTCCCGAGCATATCCAGCTTAAGCTGCTGCAGTTTCTGCAATACCGCACCTTCAGACGCGTCGGACACGACCCGAAGAAGCCCGAGATCCGGGTAGATGTTACCATGATATTTGCATCGAATGCCGATCCGGCGGAGGCTGCACGGCTCGGAAAAATCAGGAGCGATTTCTATTACCGCATCAACAGACATTCAGTTCATATTCCTCCGCTTCGCAGGCGTCCGGATGAGATCGGACCCCTTTCCGAATACTTTGCTCAGATATATGTAGGAAAATTTTATCGGAAAGAAGCGCGTGTACCTGCGGCGACGGTACGGATGCTGAGACAATATCACTGGCCGGGCAACGTCCGTGAGCTCGAAGGCGTGATCGAGCGGGCAGTTCTCGAGCATATGGAGGCGGCGAGCGCCGAAGATGGAATACTCGTTCTATTGCCTGGCCACGTGGAAGCATATCTCTCGTATAGAAAAGGAGATTCTTTGAGTTTGTTTGAGAATGTCTTTCCGGAAATGAATTTCCTTCCGGACAACGGCACCATTCTGATGGAATGCGATAAAGCCTATCTCACGGAGCTTTTATACCGGACCGGGGGAAAACACCGTGAAGCGGCATCGGTCGCCGGTTTTTCCATAAAGACACTCAGGAGAAAAATAAAAAAACTTGGAATTCAATACAGACCCGGGAATGATCGCCGGATATAACTTTGTACATTCCCCGGACAGTAGTGGCTGTACCTCAGACATGGATGTCCACCTAATATCTCCGTAAATTAAATGAGTTTTATATTGATACCTCTCGAAAGGGACAAAAGTATTCCATCAGCTTTTTCATGCTGTAGTAATCAATCCCCATACCTTTCGCTTTTCGTAGATTATTTATTGGCATAGTGCTTGCAATGAATCCCTTTGAAGAATACATCGAGGTTGTATTGGATCATGTGATATGGGGAGCATTATATGTCATACATTATTTTTCGGGAAGCATGCATCGCTATCACAACACGCCCCTCATATGCGGTGATGTTATTGTCTTGGACGATATCCGGAATCTTTTTCCTGAATCACATCATCGACGCCTCACCGGCGGATAATATTCGAATAGCTCGTTTGGCGGTCGGATATGCGCTCCTTATGTCCGTATTCCCGGTTATATTACCGATTTCGATCCGGCCCTTCCTTGCCCGAGGATTCCGGGAGATGTTGTTCGTAAGGCCGATCGGCAGGGGCAATATACTATGGAGTTTGACGGCGGCATGCGCGGCGGCTTTCGCTGCGGTATCGATCGTGATTCATATATCGCTGCTGATCCTGAAAGGCAACGAATCGATAGTCGATCCGGCTGCGGTGCTTGCAGGTCCGTTTTATTTTACCGTGATCTTTCTTTCGGTTTATGCACTGATCCTATTCCTTACTATAGTATTGACGGATTTTCAGCTTATACATATGTCGGTTGTGTTCTTACTGGCTATGGTGTTCATAGGGTTCACGTCATTTTCATTCACGTCCATGGAGCGCATCGGTTCGATGGAGCAGAATACACCGATGATGATTGCCGCTATGGTTGTGTATTATCTAACCCCGCCGGTCTATGAATCGATGCTTCAGTACATATATCAGATCTCCGGGGGCACGTACTCGCTCCGACCGTTGCTTCATGGATGCGCGGTCGCTGCAGCTTATATCACAGGTGCATCGGTCATTTTAAAACGGAGGGATTTATAGACTGTATATGGGGAATGCTGTCCAACTTCAGAATATATGTAAAACACTCCGAGCCGGTCGCCGGCGCATACATGTATTGAGGGATATATCACTCGAGATTGAGGAGTGTGAATCGATGCTGCTGGTCGGTCCCCGCGGAGCCGGAAAAACAACGCTTATGAAGATCATTGCGGGATTGGCCTCGCCAACATCCGGGACCTGTCTGATCAGGGGAAAATATGCGGGGAGTGCGGAAGCGCGGCATTCGGTGGGATATGTGCCGCAAGATCAGAGCTTTCCGTCGCATTTTACCGTGTCGGGATTGCTGCAGTTTCTGGGAAGCTTGCAAGGTATACAAAAGAGTCTCGTTCAGACACGAATTCAACGGATTGTTGAGTTCGCCGGGCTCGAACAGTGGCTGAATCGGAGGATCATCGATATACCGAAGGAAATTCAGCAGCACGTTTCGATAGCGCAAGCGCTGCTCCACGAACCTCGACTCCTGCTGATCGATGAATCTGTTTCCGGGTGGGACCATACCGGCGAAAAGATGCTGAATGAAATTCTGCTCGGATTAAGGTGTTCCGGCACTACCGTCATCTTCGCCGCGAATATCTTCACGAAAGCGGCGAACTTATTCGATCGGTTCGCCCTCCTGTATGAAGGGAGAATCGAGAAAGCGGGTAATATGGAGGAAGTTTCCAAGGGTCGAAATATGTACAGGATAATTGCCGAGAGGCAGGCAGGTACCGTTCATTCCACGGCACTCCTTTCCTATGATCACCGGATCGATGATGACATCATAGAATTTATAATCGACGATAAGTATGAGGCGAATGTCATCCTCGACCTGCTCCGGAAAGAGAACCACCTCATTAGAAGCGTTCAGAGATACAGAGAATCTTTTCCCGGTATACTTCTGGAAAAGCTGACGCGCTAAGCTCAGGGAATCGAATAGTACAGGAAGTCAACCGAGTAAACGAAACCGATCATCCCGAGTGTGATCAGGGGTTGGGGGTGAGGCTGCTTGGGAGCTACCGGATATATGTCAGTGGCAGAGATAATATTCTGCGGGTAAAATCCGGGAGGCTACAATCTGCCTGCGGGAAATCTTCCGGAATTGAGCATCTCGGTCTGTTCGGTTGTGAAAGGGGCGTTTCCTATGGGAAGATGCATATGATATGCCCGGAACAGGTCGGCGATGAAGTGCATGCGATCTGTAAAAATTCCCCAGTCTTTTGCGCCACTGCTTTCCGTGCTGTCGGGAGTCGGATCGATCCTGGTGAGAAGATCGATCAATTGAGGATAGACGATTATTTGAAGTGGAGGAGGGAATGCAAGGCGGATATCTTTCCCGAGCCTGATTATCTCGTTCTCGGGAATAAAAATGGTCATGAGGAGGCCGGTGATCGATTCACGGCTATGACTCCCGGCCAAATTAAGAAGCCTATCGATCGCATCGTCGAGGGGGAGGGAGCGGCGGAGCAGACGGGAGATGAAATATCTGACCCTGAGCCAGATCCCGGGGAATAATATCCGTTGAATCCTGCTCTGCAGTTCTTGCATTTCGGAAAGCGGGGCATCGAGCGCCGCGACGATCTGCGGCTGGAGCCGGATTTGTTCGTGGTATCCGATCAGGAGATTGGCAAAGAGCATCAACTCGGTCCTCGACTTGGGATCGGTTGTGGAACGGAGTTCATAATAAACTCTGAACGCTTCCCGCAGTAGCCGTTGTCCGTCCGGCGGATCTCCCGGATTCAGTCCATCGCAGAACGATTCGATGCGTTCGGGTGTAAAATCCGAATGTGTGCGGAAGACCTGAAGGAAACGTGCAAACTCTCTGCCGATCTCTTCGAAAACGATCCGGTTTCCCAACGCGACATTCTCTCCCGCGAGCAGAAAAGCAGGATTGGACGAGAGCATCCTGAGCAGCGATTCGTTTAGTTCATCATGGGCGGGAGTCCGTTTCCAGGCTGCGAGCAGCTTCGCCAGCGTGCGTGTTATCCCGGTCGAGGACAGTACTTGCCGGAATCGGATTTCAAAGGTCCGGATGAGATCTTCACTTCTGATCGTCTGGCCGGCCTGTTTCGATGCCCACGTTGCAAAGGTACACCAGTTCGGATGCGCCCCCGTCAATTCTGCCATCGCCCGGGAGAGCTCATAGTAACACTGCGTGATGCGCAGATTCCGCATGACCGGATCGGCGATGTTTGTGATCTGCTCTACTTCTGTTTCAGTCGGAACTTTCATTGAATTATTTTTATCCGGGGAATCATTGAAATCAAATATACAGGATACAGTATGAAATTCAAATACAAACCGGAGCATGAGAAAGCTATCCGGCGTTCATTCATTTCGTAACGACACCGTAAAGGACTCGAGAGACCTTAGTATGCTCAATATCATCGGGGGAAAATCGGGATAGACATTGCTCGTGATGTATGGGAAACGATATCGTGCGGACATATATATCCACTGTACGGACAAGCCTGTCCGTGCATTATTGCGTTACAGGTCAATCGGTTATATCTTCGATCGCTCACCTGAGGACATGGTTGACCGGATCCTGGAAAGATATGAGGGAACTTGATTTGTTCTAGAAAGAATATCGAAAGTTTCATTTGGTACGGATATTGCAATCCGTAGGTTCACAATCACTTACATTTTTTAATTAACTGCGGGAGGGTATTACCTATGAAGCGAAAAATCATTTCACTTTGGGGGCTGTTTGCAATTATCTTTGTTCTCGTAACCGTTGCGCAGTATCCATGGAGAACGACGTACGTATGCGAACGGGCGGCATGCAGATCATACCTCGAACAGGATTACTTTATCGCCGGATGGGGATGGCGATTGACTATAGGATGTGAGGGTGATATGGGCGGATACTGGCAGGGAGACGGTACCTGGGGCGGGACGTTTTACGATTGCGACAGGTTCTATGTGCTCTAATTTATTTTCACGTATAAAGTTGTTGTCACCCCTCGACTTCGCTCAGGGTGACACGCAGATCACCCCGACCTCTCGGCGCTGCCGGGCGTGATCGACATCGTCGAAGCCTGACTCTTTCGGAGGTCACCAGTAATTTTCAGCATTGATTCACATCATAAAGCGGAGGAATAATCTATGAAACGACATATCAGTATTGTATTCACATTGCCGGTTCTTGGCGCACTCTTACTCCTTGGATGTGCGGATGACGAACGTTTCGAGAGCCGACAAGTCGTCACGGAAACAGCAGAATTCATTCCGGTTGTCTACCCTGCAACCGCAAATCCTGCCGTCCTTACCAGAGAAGCCCGGAATCATGAAGATGCAAAAAGAATCGATGCGGAGTTTGTCGAAATATTCAGAGCCGCAGGGGATTTAAGGGATCACCTCATGCAATCACCGGACTGGCAGGCGGCGCATAGATTAGTCGTCGAATCTCTAACGAAATACAACGGCCATAGATTCGTCTCCTACATCGAACAGATTGCGGCGAATACCATCCTGCCGGTTCACCTTCTCAATGAATCCGATCACGGAAAGAACGACCGGCTTGAGACTATCGGGTTCTATGTTACTATGCTTTTGAATAATAAGAATCCGAGTGCTCATACGATATATCAGTCTCTGCGGCGTTTGGATGGATATTGGACCCCGGGAGAGGTCGCCACGGCTGCGTCTTTAGCGGCAGGGTATTCACGCGATTATCTCAACCGGGTGAATTTTGCAGAGTTTACCGGAGTTGACACAAACTCTCTCGATAAGCTCGCGGATGTTCAGGCGAAAGTTCACCATCAGATTCATTATGCAATTCCGGAACTGGAAAAGATGAACGCGATACCGGGTAGACTGAATTGAGCTCAGTCATTTATACATATCTAAAAATCGAGATCGATCATTTTCTGTCGATCCACCCAGGTTCTCGTTTCTCAGACTAAAATCAGCTAACCGGAGGTTTCACTAACGGATAGAGCGGAGCAGGATATACCGGTAGTGTGTAACATATATTAACGATTTAATGGCGATATGAACCTTTCGGCTATGTTCCTCCGGAAGGATCCCGAAAAATGCCCGTCGCATACGGACTATTACCGAAGCACCGGTAATCTTCTTCACCAATGTCCGTTGTGTGCCACGGGCATTTTCATTGAACAGCAATGCGTCCAGACTGATTGATATACTTAAGTCTCGACTTATATGGGGATTTAATAAGAGTGCTATTACACTATTATTGAAGATTGCGTTCCGAAATGTTATATTACAATCCGGTTCTGGAATTCAGTGGTAGAATGTCAGCTTCTCCCAAAATGGCCCGCGAACGAAGAGAGCGGAAGCCATTTTGAGGCACCGCTGGCAGGAGAAGCAGAAAGATTCAATGATCAGTAGAAGGCGGGACCAAGTGTTTGTTATTAGCGGGAGTAATTCAGTGGTAGAATGTCAGCTTCCCAAGCTGGACGTCGCGGGTTCGAGTCCCGTCTCCCGCTCACAGGAGAAAATGCCGCCTCACCCTGCGTGAAAGGTTTGCACTTCTCCTTTTTTTCTATTACCTTTGGCATAGTTCTTTTTCATACACGATACAGGTGTCCCGTTATTCACGGGATGAACAAGGGAATTCCGTTGAAATCGGAAGCTGCCCCGCAACTGTAAGTGACAGCCGTACGATGACCGCGAATCACTGTTACGATAAAAATCGTTACGGGAAGGTTCCGGTCCGCATGTCACGAGCCAGGAGACCTACCTGCATCACTGCATTCCAATCTTCGAGGGAAAGATACTGGTATAGAAAAGTGTAACGATACGAAACCGCTTTTATACCCCGGTATTCTTCGAACGAAGATCCGGGGTTTTTTTTTGCACGAAGCTGAAATATGAATTTCGAGTCATCGCTTGAAATACCCTAACATTCTCCCACCCTCACTCATTATACGGAGTCGATATATGAATAAATACAGACTGTTGCTTGTCGGGTTGTTCATTCTCGTTGCGGCGATCACAAGGATTCTACCCCATCCGCCCAATTTTGTCCCGCTTACCGCGATCGCTCTTTTCGCGGGGACGTTCGTTTCCGACCGCCGGCTTGCGTTCGCCATCCCGGTCGTAGCATTACTCATGAGCGATCTCCTGATCGGCATGCACAGTACCATGCTGTTCGTCTATGGAAGCGTGCTGATTATCGTACTGCTCGGGTCGACGCTGCAAAACAAACGAAGTGTCGGACGAATTGCAGGAGTCACTCTGGCAGGTGCGGTGATCTTCTTTATCGTTACCAATTTCGGCGTATGGCTCATGGGGTCGCTGTATCCGAAGACTGCAGAGGGACTTGTTACCTGTTATATCGCCGCTCTGCCGTTCTTCAGGAATGCACTCCTCGGCGATGCCGTATATGTGACCGCGCTCTTCGGTCTGTTCGCCCTTGCGGAACGATGGATACCGGCTCTCCGGCGGGAATCGACGCAAACGGTGTAATAATTCTTCATATATCCGGAAGGGCGAATCGTTCCTTGCCCTTCCGGTTCACTTTCGTCAATATGCAGAGATACTGTCTATACATTTCAAGATCGGTGCTGTTCATTGCGCTCGTACTGTGTGTGTCTGAGCGATCGGATGCCGACGACAACTCGCGGAGCGCGGATTCGGTTCGGACAACCGGCTATATACTTTCCTACGCTCTGGAGGATGAGGTAGTCGTCACCGGTACGCGTTACCGGCAACCGGTATGGAGGACTCCCGTAGCCGTATCGGTGATCTCCGCCGACGATCTCAGTATGCCCGGTGTATCTACAATAGCCGATATTCTGGAACACAACGGTAGTATGACCGCCCGCCGGTACGGGAGCGGGAGCGGACTCGCCACCGCATCCATCAGGGGCATGTCATCCGATCAAACCCTCGTTCTCCTGAACGGAGTTCGGTTGAATTCTCCCCAAAACGGCTTGGTTGATCTTTCGACGGTACCGCTTCAGGGCGTGGGGAGAATCGAAATCAATCGCGGAGGCGCGTCGTCGCTTTACGGCAGCAGCGCCATCGGCGGCGTCATTCATATCATCACCGAAATGCCCGACGATAGCCGATCGTTTGCCCGGTTCGGGGGGAGTATAGGCTCGTTCGGGTATGAGAGCATATCGATGTACGGAGGTATTCGTTCGACCGGTTTTGAATTCGCCGTCGGTGCGGGAAGGGAGCGGTCGAGGGAGGATTTCATGTTTAACAGCCGGTTTACCATTGACGGCTCGGCGGTACGCCGGCTTAATGCTGATTTTCATAAGAATTATTTGAACGTCGAGGGTCGGTACAGAGCGGCACCGCATCACAGCATCGGCGTTCATACCCGGGTGTGGGATTCCGATCGCGGTTCACCGGGGCCGTACGTCGGCGGAAGCCAATCCCGGGCCCGTCAAAGCGATTCCAATCTCCAAACGTTCGTATCCTATTCCGGGTTGTTTCGCAACCGATGGCACCTGCAGATTGCTCCCTCTCTTCTCTATACCGATATGGTTTACTCGGATCCGGATATAGTTATCGGCGGAAGGGGATTGCGGGATCGATCGAATACCGCACAGGCCGGATTCAATATTGATTTTTCCGGAACACTTACTACC
>CAZBUK010000070.1:14986-22141 GCA_964495085.1 uncultured Ignavibacteriales bacterium | reverse complement strand
AAGAAAAGGAAATCCTGATTCGTTTTGCCAAAGTTTTTGAGCAGTCCTTTATCCGCTTCCTTGATCTGCAAAAAGCAGAGACTCAGGCACGGGAAGCACAGATTGAAGCTGCTTTGGAAAGAGTAAGAAGTCGTACAATGGCTATGCAGAGCAGTGTTGAGCTGGGCGATGTGGCCGCTGAATTGTTTGGGCAAATGAATCAATTGGTGACCAACCTGTGGACCTGCGGGTTTGTGCTGTGTGAAAAAGGCCGGGATGAAGACGAATGGTGGCTAAGCATGGATACCGGATTTACCCGCGGATTCTTTCTACCAAATGTAGGCGACTATACACATGCAACTCTATTCGAAGGATGGCTGAAAGGGGAAACTTTCCGGACCGTACAGTTGGAAGGCGAAGTACTGCAGGAGCACTACGACTGGCTGATGGGCATTGAGGTATCCCGGAAAATTTTTGACGAAATGGAAGCAGCCGGGCTGGAACGCCCTGGTTGGCAAAAATTGCATGCTGCTTATTTTTCCAGAGGATATCTGGTGCTCATAACGCGGGAGCCCTGTGGTGAAGAAGAAATTTTCAAACGCTTTGCTCAGGTTTTCGAACAGACCTACACCCGTTTTCTTGACCTGAAAAAAGCCGAAGCACAGGCACGGGAAGCCAACAAACAGGCCTCATTAGACAGGGTACGGGGAGAAATCGCCAGCATGAGATCTGCGAAGGATCTGGAGATCATTACCCCATTAGTATGGAATGAACTCACTACCCTGGGCATCCCCTTTATCCGCTGCGGGGTCTTTATTATCCATGAAGAGGAGGAACAGGTTGAGGTGTACCTCTCCAAACCCGATGGCACGTCTCTGGCGGTCATGCACCTTCCGTTCGGCGCCAACGATCTCGCCATACAGACCGTGGATGCCTGGCAAAAGGGCAGCGTCTATACGCAGCACTGGAACAGAGAGGACTTTCTTAACTATGGCCGGACCATGATCGAGCAGGGGCACATCCCGGACCTGGAAACCTACCAGGGCGCTGAAGAAGCGCCCGAATCCCTCCACCTGAATTTTATTCCCTTTAATCAGGGAATGCTCTACGTGGGCGCAACCGAACTACTCAGCAACGAAGAGATCGGGCTGGCCGCATCTCTGGCAGAGGCGTTCTCGATTGCTTATGCCCGGTACGATGATTTTGTAAAACTGGAAAAAGCTAAAGAGAATATCGAAGTGGCTTTAACAGAACTCAAAGCTACTCAGTCGCAGCTCGTACAGCAGGAGAAACTCGCCTCGCTTGGGCAACTCACTGCCGGCATCGCTCATGAAATAAAAAATCCTCTGAATTTCGTGAATAATTTTTCGGATGTATCTCTCGAGATGATCGATGAAATACGGGAGGAAATGAAACGTGAAACAGCAGACGACAAAAGGCAAAAGGAGGATGTCCTGGCAATTTTAAACGACATCGAGGCCAACCTCAGAAAGATCCACGAGCACGGTACCCGCGCAGACGGCATCGTTAAATCGATGCTACAGCACTCGCGCGGCGGCAGCGGTAAGATGGAACCGACGGATCTGAATGCCTTAGTCAAAGAATATGTCAACCTTGCCTTTCACGGTATGCGCGCCGGTAAGGATCCCATCAATGTGGATATCGATTTACAGCTTGAGGACCAGGTAGGTAAAGTACCTTTAGTTACCGAGGACTTCAGTCGGGTGATTTTGAATTTGTGTAATAATGCGTTTGATGCGATGAGGGAGAAACTCCAGAGGTCGGAAGTCGGAAGTCGGAAGTCAGATGTGTATTTGCCGAAGCTCACCGTGAAGACACGAAACGGTGCAAATACCATTACAATTGAAATTGAGGATAATGGTCCGGGGATACCGGAGGAGATCAAAGATAAGATCCTGCAGCCGTTTTTTACGACGAAGAAAGGTACGCAGGGTACGGGATTAGGTCTGAGCATTACCAACGATATCATCAAAGCTCATGGCGGGGCGTTGAAAATTGAATCTGATTCGGGAAGAACGGTTTTTATTATAAAACTCTAAAAGGTGCCAATCATCATACAACTTAAAACAAGTCTCTTTATGCATGCAAAAACCTTCATCACTCTTCTGATACCGGCACTGTTTCAATTATCGGCAATCAATGTCAGCTCTCGTAGTGGTCATCTGTTGAATTCTATTTCACGGCATCTCTCATTCAATCGCCGATATCTTTCGAATTGGGTAGTCACGATCCTTTTTTTGCAAGTAAATATCGCCCATGCACAGCAGCACGAGCTGTTTTCCCCGGAGTTACAGGTGCTGATCGAAAGTGTGGAAGGGAAGGTCATTGAAGGGCGCCTGGACATTAATCAGAATCCTGAACCGGGTAACCGTGAATTCAGGACAGCCGCTCTGATTGCAGATCAATTGCGCACCCTACCCCCCAATCCCGCCGAACAGGTCAACAACCTGGCCGACAGATATGTGGAAGAGTACTTCACGGTATTTCCTGAACTTGCCGCCATGTGGGGAGCTCCGGACCTGCACCCGGCTAAACTCAGCGATCCGTCCTTCACGGCCCTACAGCAATGGCATGCAACCGAAAACCGTCTTTTGGATGAGCTGAATTCAATTGACCGGGATGCGCTAAATGGATCTGCCGAACGGATTACCTACGGTTTTTTACGAGAGCTGCTTGAAGCTTCCATTGATGTTCGAACCTGCCGGATGGAACTCTGGAAAGTGAGCCCGACGTACACGGGCTGGCAAAATAATCTGCCTTTTGCATTTTCGTCCCTGCCGGTTGAAACACAGGAACAGCGCGACGATCTGTACCAGCGGCTTACCCAGTTACCCGGATATATCCGTGCAGAAATTGGTAACCTTGAAGAGGGCATACGGTATGGATATACGGCACCACGCACCGGTGTTCTGACAGTTATTGACCAGATGGACGCTCTGCTAAGAACTGCGGCAGATGAATCCCCGTTTTCAAGCTTTGGCAAGCAGGATTTCCCCGAATTCCATGAGCGTTTGACCTCACTTGTGGAAACGGAAATCAATCCCGCGATTACGGAATACCGGGAATACCTGCTGAACGAATACCTGTCAGTGGCGAGAACTGAGGTTGGTGTGGACGCACTTCCAGACGGTGAAGCCTGCTACAGGGCATCCACCCGGTATCACATTACAACTACCATCACGCCTCAGGAGATTCACAAAATGGGACTTGACCAGATGGAAAAAATCCGGCAACAGCTCACTGAGATTGGAGAACGCAGCTTCGGGGCACCCGATCCCTCAGAAGTTCTGAGAATCGTGAAGGATGACCCGCAATACCGTTTTTCAAGCCGCGAAGAGATCATTCGCCAGGCTAAGGAGGCGGTTGAACGGGCTGAGGCTGAACTCCCGAACTGGTTCGGCCTTGTGCCTGATATGACGGTTGAAGTGGTTCCGTACGCGGCGTACCAGGAAAAAAATGCGCCCCTCGGACAGGCTATTCCTCCATCGCGCGATGGAAAAAGACCCGGACAATACGTGATCAACACCTATCAGCCGGAAACACAGACAATTTCGTTTATCGAATCCCTCTCCTTTCATGAAGCCCATCCCGGTCACCTGTTTCAGGTATATGTTTCCCAGGCCGGAGCAGAAATTCATCCCATCACAAGTTATTTTTTTCTTTCCGGATTCGGGGAGGGATGGGCTCTTTACACGGAACGGCTGGCTGAAGAAATGGGTCTTTACACGTCGGATGTATCACGGGTAGGCTGGCTGGCAAGTGAGGCGCATCGTTCAGCGCGGCTGGTTGTGGATTCCGGAATACATGCGCTGGGTTGGACCCGCCAGGAGTCTATAGATTACTTATCGCAACACACAACACTTACCCCGAATCAGTCTGTTGCGGAAATAGATCGCTACATTGCAACACCGGGCCAGGCGTCTTCCTATATGGTGGGCGCACTTGAAATCATGACACTTCGCAGTGAAGCCGAACAGGTGCTTGGAGGTGATTTCGATATCAGAGTTTTTCATGATCTTGTCCTGGAAGATGGCACTATTCCTCTGATGATGCTTCGGGAAAAAGTGGAGAGTTGGATTGCTGATCAATAGAGAGCGGGTCAAATGAAAAAGCCGTGCAATCTCATCGATGCTTTAAAAATATCTGAATAAGAAATATCCGAATATAAACGTGAGTATGATCTCGGCTTACGGTGATAATGAAAATTATAGAAAAGCGATTTCGTCCGGTGCAAAAGAGTTCTTTACAAAGCCGATCGACTTTGAATCGCGAAAGAAGAAGTGGATGAGCTCATCAATCAAAATAAAAGTTAAATTTTCGGGAGTGACGTAATATGAGATTTCAAAAGATAATGGTGGTCGACGACGAACCCGATCTGCAGATGCTAATCCTCCAGAAATTCAGAAAACAGATCCAGAACGAGACATATCAATTTGTCTTCGCCGGGAACGGCGAGGAGGCCTTAAATCAGCTGAATGGGTCGGATGACATCACCCTCATCCTCTCCGACATCAATATGCCGCGTATGGACGGTCTTACGTTATTACATCGATTGCAGAAGAACGACAATCCCGCTCTCAAGACGGTCATCGTCTCCGCCTACGGCGATATGGAGAACATCCGCACGGCAATGAATCGCGGTGCATTCGATTTCGTTACCAAGCCGATTGACTTCAACGATCTTCAAGTGACCATCGAAAAAGGGATGAAGGAAATTACAACGATCAAGACAGCACTCGATGACAGGAAAAGACTGGCGGTAGTGCAAAACGACCTGGATACGGCTCATCACATCCAGCAACGAATCTTGCCTCAGCAGTTCCCCGCCTTCCCCGACCGGAATGAATTTTCCATCTACGCCGAGATGCACCCTGCCAAGGATGTTGGTGGCGACTTCTATGATTTCTTCCTTATTGATGACACACATCTTGGATTTGTCGTCGGAGATGTTTCAGGCAAAGGTATTTCGGCCGCCATCTACATGGCAGTTGCACGGACGATGATAAAGGGCATCGCTTCTCAAATACTTGATCCTGCGGAATGTTTATCAAAAGTAAATTCCATGCTCATACCAGAAAGCGATTCAAGTACTTTTGTAACGGTTTTTTATGGCGTTATGGATACGACAGTTGGAATCATTAATTACTGTAATGGAGGACATAATCTTCCGTATATAGTAAAAAATGATTCGACGGTTATACAGGTAGAAAATACTCCGGGTATAATTTTGGGAAAAATCGAACCGTTCGAGTTCGAAGCAAAACAAATTCAATGTAATCCCGGAGATAGAATCGTTCTCTATACAGACGGTATCACAGAAGCAGTGAATGAAACTGATGAGATGTATGAAGAGGGTCGCCTCATTCAATTTCTCGGGAATCACCACCCCGACCCCATCGAGAAGCTTTCCCGGGGAATCGTCGTCGATGTCCTAAAATATATGGGAAAGGCAAATCAGGCCGATGATATGACCTTACTGTTGCTGGAATACCGAGGGACATAAAGAATATGATCAACCAGACAATTTCACACTACAAGATTCTTGATAAGCTCGGCGAAGGCGGCATGGGTATCGTCTACAAAGCCCACGACTCCAAACTCAACCGCACCGTCGCCCTGAAATTTCTCCCGTCGCACATCTCCGCTTCGGAACAGGATAAAGCACGCTTCATTCAGGAAGCGCAGTCCGCATCGGCGCTCAATCATCCGAACGTGTGTACCATTCACGATATACAGGAATATGACGGACAAATTTTTATCGTCATGGAATTTGTCGACGGTCAAACATTGGGCGAAAAGAAAGGTACAATCAGTTCGAAGCAGGCGACCGAGATCGGCATTCAAATTGCCGAGGGACTCGCGGCGGCTCACGAAAAAGGAATAGTTCACAGAGACATCAAACCGGATAATATCATGATCCGCAAGGATGGAATCGCACAGATCATGGATTTCGGCCTTGCGAAGCTGAAGGGGAGTGTTTCTCAACTAACAAAAGAGGGAAGTACAGTCGGCACTGCCGCGTATATGTCCCCCGAGCAGGTGCAGGGTCAGGATGCGGATCACCGGTCGGATATTTTTTCGCTAGGTGTTTTATTGCATGAATTGTTCACGGGAGAGCTTCCGTTTAAAGGAGTACACGAAACAGCGCTCGCGTATGAGACCGTGAATGTCGATGCACCGCCGATGTCGTCGGTCAAACCGGAGATCGATCAAACGCTTGATGCAATTGTGCTGGAGTGTCTCGAAAAGGATCCCCGTGAGCGAACACAATCGGCGGGTCAGGTCGCGGTCGATCTCAAACGGTATCGAAGAGAATCGAGTCGCCAACGCGCCAGCCGAATAACCGCCGCGCGGCCTTTGGCTTCATCGACTTCCTTACATCCTTCGTCTGCGGCTATGCAGACAACGCAATCTGAAACCACAAAGAAAAAAGAATTCTCGTTTATTGTAATTGCTGTTGTTGCCGTCATTATGCTGCTCTTGGGGTACGGGATATCGCAGCTTACCCGTGTTGACGTAGCATCACTCCCCGTTATCCGGGCGCCGATCAATATGCCCGACGGAGTTCGATATTTCGACGATGTGGGAGGTCATTCGGCGATATCACCGGACGGTACAATGATCGTGTTTACCGGAATGGATTCTCTTTCACAATCGAGGTTGTGGATCAGGCCTTTGAATTCTTCCGAAGCACGATCACTTGCCGGTACGGAGGAAGCGCAGTATCCGTTCTGGTCGCCCGACAGCCGGTCGGTCGGTTTCTTTGCTGACGGTAAATTGAAAACCATCGATGCTGCCGGCGGACCAGTATTCACGCTTGCCGATGCGCCTTTCGGTCGCGGCGGTGCATGGAGCAAAAATGGCGATATTCTCTTTTCACCTTCGATAACCGATCCCGATCTGTATGCGGTTTCATCATCCGGCGGGACACCGCGCCGAGTTGTTTCAATCGATTCGGATGGAAATGCCGCGCCTCGCTTTCCATCATTCCTTCCGGACGGGAATCACTTTATATTCACGGAACTCAATCTCGATGGAGTCTGGAACAAGTCTACCGTATATGTCGGTTCGTTGTCGAACGGTGTGATAAAGCCTATTATAGACGGGGCTACGCACGCAATCGCATCATCCGGTTATCTTTTTTATCTGCGGCAG
>CAZBUK010000070.1:0-14976 GCA_964495085.1 uncultured Ignavibacteriales bacterium | reverse complement strand
TTCGATTCTAAATCTTTTATACTCTCGGGAAGGCCGGTATCCGTACAGGGTAATGTCAATTCCTGGTCTGCACGCGCGAAGGCGGACTACTCTATATCGGAAAACGGAATTCTCATCTACGCAGTCAGCAGAGCAAGTCGTTTGAGCGAAATATTCTGGATCAATTCCAACGGCAATATGTCGCCGATCAACCGGATCGAACGGATGACCACGATATCGCTCTCTCCCGATGAAACCAAAATTGTATACGATATGATCGATGCACGGGGAGAGCGACCCGATGTGTGGATATATGATCTTACGAGTGGCGTGAAATCACGGTTTACATTTGGATCCAACGGAGGATACTTACCGCGCTCGTCGAGAGACGGATCAGAAATATTTTACAGGTCGGAGGTAGGCGGACATCAGGGAAACATTTTTGTAAAGAAAACCGATGGTTCCGGAGTGGAGGAATTGTTAGCCAGTGATAAGTCGGCTACCGCTGTGGCTTATCAACCGGTTGATGTCTCACCCGACGGGAATGTCCTTCTGATCACTATCCAGGATGTTTCAGGGAGCGAATTCGCCGTCCTGGATCTGCACAATCCTGAAAGGCCGGTACCGGAAGAGAAACTTGGAATTAACGGGACAAATGGCCGTTTTTCTCCCGACGGGAAATGGATAGTCTATCAATCGACCGAAGCCGGGGTTTCGAAGATTTATGTCTCGTCGTACAGAGGGATCGCAGGAAAATGGCAACTGCCGACCGAGGCAGGCGCCAATCCTCACTGGTCGGGAAATAAAATAATTTACCGTTCGAATGCACGTGACCGGTATGAAGTTAGTGATATTTCGTTTGCATCCGGAAGACCTACCTTCAGTCAGCCGAGGCCGCTCTTTTCGAGTGGTGTAACCGAGAATTTTTTCATCCGGGGAGTTTCGAATGACGGAAAGAGATACCTTGCAGACAGTCCCGACAACATCGGATCCGGCAGTAATCTCTTTATTCTTGCGAACTGGAAGGAGATGGTACAGTCGCAGTAAATTCGGTCATAACTAGAGGAATATATATATATGGTAGGACAGTCCATCCTGAATTATAAAATTCTCGATAAACTCGGCGAGGGCGGCATGGGCGTTGTCTATAAAGCCCATGACGTGAAGCTCGATCGTACCGTCGCACTTAAGTTTCTCCCTCAGACTGTATCGCCCTCAGATGAGGAGAAAACACGCTTCATGCAGGAAGCCAAAGCAGCGGCAACGCTCAATCATCAAAACATATGTACTATTCACGATATACAAGAGTTTGAGGGTCAGCTCTTCATCGTTATGGAGTACATAGACGGACAAACGCTTCGCGACCGGACGGAAAAACAAAAAGATGCGCCAGTATCACCCAAACAAGCTATCGACATCGGTATTCAAATCGCCGAAGGACTTGCAGCCGCACACGAGCACGGTATCATCCACCGGGATATCAAGTCGGAAAACATTATGTTGAAGAAGGATGGACGTGTCGTAATAATGGATTTCGGACTTGCGAAACTCCCGGGAGTCTCCCGGCTGACCAAAGCAGGGAGCACGGTGGGCACGATGGGATATATGGCGCCCGAACAGGTGCAGGGACTCGATGTGGATCACCGTGCGGATATCTTCTCGCTCGGCGTAATACTGTACGAAATGTTTGCGGGAGAGGCACCGTTCAAAGGTACCCACGAGACGGCAATGGCGTATGAAATTGTAAACATCGACCCTGCCCCTTTGACTTCCCTCCAACCCGAAATCGATCCCGAGCTGGACCGGATTGTACTTGAATGTTTGGATAAGGATAAGGACGAGCGGTATCAGTCCGCACGCGAAGTGGCGAAAGATTTAAAGCGGTTTAAACGCGAGTCGGGCAGGCAAAAAGTAAGCAGGATTACAACAGCCTATACCGCGCCGCCTCACTCAGGAGAGATGCCGATCGAATCCCTACGCACTGCCGATTCCGCAGTACAAGCTTCGCAAGTGATTTCAAAAAGGCGATTGAACATTCCCTTTTTCTCTGCAATAGGTTTGCTTATTCTAATCTCTGCGTTGTATACATTTCAGCAATTGACAACCGGAGAACCGGACGTGCTCCGATCAACTTTTTACGTAGACCCGCAGGAATCATGGGAATTCTCTACCTTCGGCGGAGGGCATATTGCGGTTTCTCCCGACGGTCGAACTACTGCGTATGTGGCCTCAGGCACGGATGGTATACAACATCTCTGGATCAGACCTTTGGAAGATCTCTCATCCCGAATGCTCCCCGGTACTGAAGGCGCAATCTTCCCCTTTTGGTCTCCCGACAGCCGTTTTATCGGTTTCTTCGCCGACGGGAAACTTAAAAAAATTGATATAACCGGTGGCAGACCGCTCACAATATGTGATGCCGCAAATGGGCGGGGCGGAAGCTGGAATCAATACGGTGATATTTTATTTGCGGCCCAGGCTGCTTCGGCAATATACCGGGTGCCGGATGCCGGCGGAATCCCGGAACAACTTACATCGATCGACGATCAGCCGTCGGGAGTCGGCCATCGATGGCCGGTCTTTTTACCTGACGGCAAGCATTTTCTGTATCTTTGGGGAAATATTGACGGGCGCGATCTTTACGTTGCATCTCTTGATTTACGAACCAACAAGCGGCTTATCCAGAATTCCTCTCATGTCGAATATTCCGACGGCAGGATTTTTTATATCCGTGAATCGATGCTCATGGCGCAGCCGTTTGATAGCAAGAGGCTCGAACTTGCCGGGCAACCCAATCTTGTTGCCGAAAATATCTTTTATAATTTCGGATTTGCAAAGGGTGCGTTTTCTCTTTCACAAAATGGTGTGCTGGTGTATCAGGCGGGACAATCGGTCGAGGGTGTATTTCTAAACTGGTATGATGAGACCGGGAGTATGCTCAAAACTCTCTCTTCGGGGCGTTATGTAGATATCCATATGTCGCCGGACGGGAATATGCTTGCGGTAGATTTCACGACACCGGAAACGCAAAACCGTGATATTTGGATTTACGACCTCGATCGCGAATTTAAAACGAGGTTTACCTTTAGTACGGGCATCGATCGAATGCCCCGGTGGTCGCCCGACGGGAAACAGATAGCATTTAGTTCGAACAGGAACGGAACTTTTGACTTATTTATGAAAGAATCGAGCGGCGCATCGGAAGAAAAGCTGATATTCGAACATGAATCCGAGCTGTATATATCAGATTGGTCCCGCGATGGTAAATATATTCTTATAAACGCATTGGAACAAACAAAGAATCTCTGGAGTATTTGGGTATTACCGATCGATGAGGGGACGGATCCATATCAATTTTTATCTACTGAATTTAGTGAGTATTCTGCACGATTTTCTCCGGATGGCAGATGGGTCGCATATATTTCCGATATTTCAGGAAGACAGGAAATATATATACGGCCTTTTCCGGGTCCGGGCGCTGTGTGGCAGATATCGACAAACGGTGCAACTGATCCGGTATGGAGCCCGGTCGGAAATGAAATATTTTATACGGATCTTGCCAATAATCTCATAGCCTCACGTATCAGAATGGTCGATAACAGAGTTGAGGTAGTATCGGTACGAGAGCTTTTCGGAACGAGTAAAGCTAATCTTTTTTCCAACGCCTTATATGATATTTCACCTGACGGGAAGCGTTTTATTATTGTTTCCACGGGCGGCCTTGCTCAGTCGCCCCCGCTTACATTTGTGGTGAATTGGGATAATGAGATAAGAAAATAAGTAAATGATAAAATATTTAGACCAGGAACGCACTATGATCGGACAACTGATATCTCACTACAAGGTTCTTGAGAAATTAGGTGAGGGTGGAATGGGCGTCATCTACAAAGCCCACGATACCCAACTCGACCGTACTGTTGCGTTGAAGTTTCTCCCCGAGAACCTCTCACCGACTGAGTCCGACAAGAAACGTTTAATAAACGAAGCAAAGGCAGCGGCAACGTTGAATCATCAGAATATCTGCACTATCCATGAAATATCTGAGCATGAAAATCAGCTCTTTATCGTAATGGAATATATCGAGGGTCAGACGCTTCGCGATCGGATAAGCAATCGGAAGACGGTGCCGATTTCGGTTAAGCAAGCCATCGATATCGGTATACAGATTGCCGAAGGACTAGCTGCTGCGCATGGGAATGGCATAATTCACCGCGACGTAAAACCGGAAAACATCATGCTGAAGAAAGACGGTCATATCGTGATAATGGATTTCGGTCTTGCAAAACACCGCGGTGTTTCCGGTCTTTCAAAAGAGGGGACCACGCTCGGGACATTAGGGTATATGGCTCCCGAACAGGTACAGGGATTGGATCTCGACCATAGAGCAGATATTTTTTCCTTTGGTGTGCTTCTCTATGAACTCATCTCCGGTGTACCTCCGTTTAAAGGCGACCATGAGGTGGCAGTTGCATATGAAATTGTGAATGTCGATCCCCCGCTATTATCGTCCATAAAACCCGACATTGACCCTGCATTAGCTAGAATTACTTCGGAGTGTCTTTTTAAGGATAAATATGAACGATATCAATCGGCATCGGAGGTTGTGAAAGAGTTAAGACGGTTCAAACATGGGTCAGGTAGTCAGGAGGTGCGCAAACCGGCAGCGGGAGATTACAGAGCGGTACGATCTAGCACTACTAATAATGGTAGACGTAACCAAGCGGTACTTTTCGGTATTGGGGCATCCATTTTTATAGTTGGTATATTTATAACATTGTTTATTCTGATCCGGGAGCAACCCGAAGGATTGCAGAAAATACGTGCATACATTGTGCCCGAACCCGGCACGCAATTACATTCGACCAGTATAGCAGGAGGACAGGTAGCCATTTCTCCCGACGGAGGGTCGATAGTCTATACTGCCTCCAATGCAGAAGGTAAAAATGTATTGTGGATACGCCTCCTTGCAGAACCGTTTGCACGACAGCTCAGAGGTACTGAAAATGCCGTCTATCCATTTTGGTCATCCGATAGTAAAAATGTTGGGTTCTTCGCGGACAATAAACTGAAAAATGTTACTGTTTCGAGCGGACTGCTGATCAATGTCGCAGACATTATAACCGGACGTGGTGGGACGTGGAATGCCGAGGGGGTAATTCTTTATACTCCTGCACTGAATGGCCCTATTCATATGGTTTCCGCTTCAGGAGGAATACCGAAACCGGTTACTGTTCTTGATACCCTCGGAGGAGAGTCGACACACCGGTGGCCTTGGTTTTTACCTGATGGAAAGCATTTCCTTTACTTTGTAGGAGAGAGGGTTGATCAACCTACTGATAGTGACGGGGTTTATATCGGTTCCCTCGATTCGAAAGTAAAGAAGAAGATCCTTCAAAATTCAATGCAAGCCATATATGCATCCGGACATATACTATTTGTTCGTGGTAATTTGCTTATGGCACAACCGTTCGATTCTAAACGGTTGGAGTTCACCGGTGATCCAGATCCCGTTACCGATAATGTCGGCGTTGATATCACCTATAATTTGGCGCTTTTTTCGGCATCCCGGAACGGTACGATCTCATATCTTCCGGGTGCAGGAGCTTCCGGAACCAATCTTGTTCTTTATGATCGCGATGGCAATGTTATTGACATTGTCGGTGAACGTGCAATATTCAATAGTCCAAAATTCTCTCCGGATGGTGGCAAAATTGTCGTCGACATTTACGATAATAAGACAAGAGCAAACAATATCTGGGTATATGATATTCAACGAGGGACTCGGACACAAATTACGTTCGATGAGTTCAATGCATCCGATCCCATATGGAGTCCCGACGGTCAATTTATCATATATAGCAAATCGAAAGGCAGAGTCGAAAATCTGAATATGAAATCGTCAACGGGAGCAGGGAGTGAACAAATTCTGCACCAATCAACACATCAGATGATTCCTACTTCATGGTCACCTGACGGTAAATATCTCACCTATTTTAATAGAGGAGAGTATGATTTATGGGTTCTTCCAATTGAATTTGGTGAGGAACCAATCCCCTTTCTTCAATCTCCGGCAATTCTCGGATCTCCTGTTCTTTCACCCGATGGGAAGTGGATAGCATATGATTCGAATGAATCCGGTCGCTCGGAAATATACGTCCGTCCTTTTCCGGGGCCCGGTGGAAAATGGCAAATTTCTACGGCGGGAGGGACCCGTCCGCGTTGGAGAAACGATGGCAATGAGATATTCTATTTTGATTATGAAGGTACCATCAAGTCGGCAGAAGTGTCAATGAAAGAATCAAGTATAGAGATCGAATCAGTTCGTCCGCTCTTTACTACGAAAGCAAATATCCGATTCGGTACCTACGATATAACTTCCGACGGTAAGCTCTTCGTTGTAAACTCGGTAATAAAGAGCTATGAAGATGAGTTGATCACACTTATTGTAAACTGGAATACGAACATGAAGAATTAATCCGGCAATATGTCAAAATGAGGAATACATCGATGATCGGAACCACCGTTTCTCATTATGAGATTAGGCGCAGGCAGCCGCAACGATCAACCACCCGAACGTCTGCGGCGTTCACAGCATCGGTGAATATGAAGAGCCGGGAGAGACGCATTCGCTCCAATTTATCGATATGGAGTTCGTCGAGGGCGTCATGTTGAGGGAGCGTCTGTCGTCGCCTCTCTCGGGCCTCGGTCTTTCTATGACTTACGATATCATTAAGATGCACGAAGGTACACTGGCCGTGGATACAAAGGTCGGTGAATTCACGGAGTTTAGTATTAATCTTGCCATTTCACCTTTGCAAGGAGTCTGACATGAAGTTTCTCGTAGTAGATGATGAAAAAGATATCGAATTGCTCTTCCTTCAGAAATTCAGAAAGGAAATCCGGAACGGCGATCTGGAATTGGTGTTCGCTTTCTCCGGACCGGAAGCTGTGAGCATACTCGATAGTTCCGAACCGCCCGACGTCGTTTATGTATTTTCCGATATTAATATGCCGGGCATGACCGGTCTTGAACTGCTTGATATCATAAAAGAGAAATATCCCGGTATCTGCGTCAGCATGATTTCGGCGTACGGCGATAACGATAACTATAAGAAGGCGATCGAATCTGGCGCGAAGGAATTCTTTACCAAGCCGATAGATTTCGATTCGTTGAAATCAGAGGTACACCGGCATTTGAATAGACATAGCAATGACCAATCGACAAGGAATATAATCTGATGGCATTACCAAGAATCATGGTGGTAGATGACGAACCGGATCTGCAGATGCTGATATTACAGAAATTCAGAAAACAAATCCAGAACGACGTATATGAATTTGTCTTTGCCGAGAACGGGGAGGAGGCGCTGCATCATCTCAACGGATCAGACAACATTACGCTCATATTGTCCGATATTAATATGCCTAAAATGGACGGCCTCACGCTGCTTCAGAAAATTCGGGAGAAAGACAATCCGGCGCTGAAGACCATCATCGTGTCAGCATACGGCGATATGGAGAATATCCGTACCGCAATGAACCGCGGAGCATTCGATTTCGTAACGAAGCCGATCGATTTTAACGATCTGCAGCTCACCATCGAAAAGAGCATCAAGGAAATTACCACGATCCGGGAAGCGCTTGACGACCGGGAAAAATTTCTTGCCATTCAGAGCGATCTGAATACCGCATCCCGCATACAGCAGAAAATTCTCCCGCGAAATTTTCAGTCATTTCAGGGGCGGACCGAGTTCTCAATATATGCGGAGATGCACCCGGCAAAGGATGTCGGGGGCGATTTCTACGACTATTTCCTTATCGACGACCATCACCTCGGTTTCGTGATCGGGGACGTGTCGGGTAAAGGTATTTCGGCCGCCATATATATGGCGGTCGCACGGACGATGATTAAAGGCATTGCATCCCAGGTGCTGGATCCCGCGGAATGCCTATCGAAGGTCAACTCGATGCTCATACCCGAAAGCGATCTGTCAACCTTCGTAACCGTATTTTACGGAGTACTAGACACGCGAACAGGCGTCATTTCCTATTGTAATGGCGGACATAATCTGCCATACCTGATCGGGAATCAATCGGCCGCCAGACAGGTCGAAACCACGTCCGGCATTTTATTGGGAAAGATCGAACCCTTTGAATTCGGAACCAGGCAGATTCAGTTCGCTCCCGGTGAGCGAATCGTCTTATACACCGACGGCGTCACCGAGGCGGTAAATGAGAGTAAGGACATGTATGAGGAACTGAGATTACAGGAGTTCCTGGACAAGCACTCCACCGACAAAATCGATAAACTGGTAAGGAGTTTGATCGTCGATGTCCTGAAATTCAAGGGGAAGGGAAACCAGGCTGACGATATTACGGTCTTAACGCTTGAATATCTCGGATCAGACGGTATGTGAGACGAGCGGAATCGAATTTTCAGAAAACAAATAGAGGAAATCAAAGGAATTACGTATGGATGACCTGATCGGTAAAGAAATTGTGCAGTACCATGTACAGAAAGAAATCGGCAGAGGAGGGATGGGAATAGTCTATAAAGCCCATGACACACGGCTTGACAGGGCGGTAGCGCTAAAATTTCTTCCCCCGCATCTCTCTGCATCGGATATTGAGAGAACCCGGTTCATTCAGGAAGCCCGGACCGCGGCGGCCCTGAATCATCCGAATATTTGTTCGATCATAGACGTACAGGAATACGACGACCCGGATTCCCGGAGCAGGCACCACTTCATCGTCATGGAATTTATCGAAGGAAAAACGCTTCGGGCGCTGGTCGAGGGGCGCCGGAACAATCCGCTGACCGCAAACGATGCAGTCCTCTACGCTATCGAAATCGCAAAGGGACTGGCCAAGGCGCATGAGAAGGGAATCATTCACCGTGATATTAAATCGGAAAATATCATGGTTACGGCGGAGGAGGGGAAAATAAAGATTATGGATTTCGGACTCGCGCGCCTGCCGGGGGCCGACCGGCTGACTCGCGACGGATCGACTCTCGGAACGCTCTCCTACATGTCGCCCGAACAAGCGAAAGGGCTGCATGCAGACCAGAGGTCGGATATCTGGTCGCTCGGCGTGGTCTTCTATGAGATGCTTACCGGCGAGCTCCCGTTCAAGTCGGAACACGAAGCGGCATTATTGTATGTCATTGCGAACGAAGACCCGCCTGCCCCGAGTGCGCTTGACCGTAAGATCGCGCCGCGGATCGATTCGATCGTCTTGAAGATGCTCGAGAAAGACCCCTCACAGAGATATCAGAACACCGCCGAAATTTTAAAGGACCTGGAATCGGCGAGTCAGGAATTGGGTAAATCCGGCGGCATTGCTAAGAAAAAAGCGATTGCCGTACTCCCGTTTGACAATATCAGTTCGGACAAAGAAAACGATTATTTCAGCGAAGGCTTGACCGAGGAGTTGATCGCAAATTTGTCCCGGTTGAAGGAAATGAGGGTTATATCCCGTACCACGACGATGCAGTACAAGGGAACAAAAAAAGATATTAAAACCATCGGAAGGGAGCTTGGAGCGAGGTACATAATGGAGGGAAGCGTCAGAAAGTTCCAGGATAATCTGAGGATTACCGCCCAGCTCATCGACGTAGAGATCGACGAACAGCTCTGGGCTGAGACGTATAAAGGCAAACTTGAAGATATCTTCGATATTCAGGAACAGGTATCGAAACAGATCGTCGATGCGCTGATGGTAAAGCTCACCACTTCGGAGAAGATCGTTTTGACGAAACGCGCTACGCTCAACGCCGAGTCGTTCGATTGCGTTTTGCGCGCGCGGAATTTCCTCTACCGCAGAACCAAGAACAGCATGAACTTCGCAATTCAACTCTTTCAGCGGGCGACCGAACTGGACCCGCGATATGCAGGCGCATATGCGGGTCTTGGTGAGGCGTACGCATCGTTTTATCAGGATGTGGAAAGAAATGAAATGTGGCTGGATAAAGCCATCGAATCCGGCCTCAAGGCATTAATGTACGACTCAACGCTGCCCGAAGCGTACGCGGCGCTCGGCCTCTCTTATTATAATAAGCGGTCGTTCGACGAAGCCGTTACCGCCAGTCTGAAAGCAATCGATCTCGATCCGAATAATTTTCTCGGCTACTGGATTCTCGGCCGGATCTATCATGGTACGGATAACGACCGGAAAGCGGTTGAGATGTTCAGGAAAGTAATCGAACTGAATCCCGATTTTTACTCGGTCTACGGCGATCTGCAGATCGTATATTCTCGACTTGGTGAAAAGGAGCTCTACCAACAGACACTATCGGCCGCCCTTGAGGTGTACGTGCGGTATCTGTCGCAGCATCCGGACGATTCCAGGGGGCATATGTACTATGCGACGGATCTTGTACAAGTAGGCCGGATAGACGATGCAAAAGCCGAAGCGAAAAAAGCGATGGAATTAAGCCCGGACGATCCGCTCATGCTTTACAATGCGGCCTGTTTCTATTCGCAGATGGGAGAAAAGCAGCTCTCGATTAACGCGCTGAAACGGGCAATGGGAGTGGGATATGCCAATTATGAATGGCTCAAACGCGATACGGATCTCGATAATATCCGGGGTGAACCGGAGTATGCAGAGCTGATTCGCGGCAAATAATTATTCCGGATTTACACGTCCGGTTCCGTCAGCCGTTAGATAATCCGCCGGTCGGGTCTGTCGCTGTTAAGGGATATTGCAAATGCTTTAAAGTTGCAGTATACTGTACCGTCTAGCGATCACGGTCCACGAATTACCTCTTCCTGTTAGACTATAATAGGTCTTTTAAAAACCCGGATCTACATGAACGAGTTGCACATATAAGGAATTATAAGCAGGGTTCACTGATGATCGCAGTGGAATATATAACAACCATCCAATTTATCGTCTCTCCCCATTTTCTGCTACTTTTACGTCATTACTGCAATTATTAGTATTGACGAGGGTCGAATTCAATTATAGTAATAATTGAATTCTTGCGATGATCAGCGGCATACTAAATCTCTCTCGTCCGGTTGCTGAAATCCGGTCTTGTTTCCATCAATTCCCTGTTGCTCACAGATCCGGCGCCTATTGATCGAGAATATATAAGGTTTAGCTGATGATCGGAAAAACCATTTCCCATTATAAGATCACCGAGAAACTCGGCGAAGGGGGTATGGGAGTGGTATATAAAGCCGAGGATACACATCTCAAACGTCCGGTCGCATTGAAGTTTCTCCGGTCCGATGCAGTGAACAGCGATGAAACACTCGGTCGGTTCATCAGAGAGGCTCAGGCAATTTCCAATCTGGAACATCCGAATATCGCAATCGTATATGATGTGAATGAAACGGAAGACGGGAAACCCTTCATCTGTATGGCATATTACGAAGGCGAGACGTTGAAAGACCGTCTACGTAATGGGCCGCTTCCGTTCGACGATGTCATAACCATCTCCGTCCAAATTCTCTCCGGGCTGGAAAAAGCACATACCTCGGGAGTTATCCATCGCGACATTAAACCGGGAAATATCATTATTACAAAAGATGGAACGGTAAAGATTCTGGATTTCGGCATTGCCAAAGTATTGAATGAAAACCAATTTACACCTACGGGACTGAGCGTCGGTACGCTGAGCTATATGTCTCCGGAACAGGTGCGCGGTGAAGAAGTAGATTTACGAACGGACCTGTTTTCATTCGGAGTTTTACTCTACGAGATGACAGCCGGTAAACACCCGTTTACCGGAGATTACGAGCAGGTCGTGGGATACCGGATCCTAAACGAGACTCCCGTACCCGTCGGATCGCTTCGTAAGAGTATCCAAGCCCCGCTGAGAGATATAATCGATACCTGCCTTCAGAAGGAACCGGAGCGAAGATACCGGAACGCTTCGGAGATTTTAGGGAAATTCAAACTGATAAAATCGAAAAGCGGTTCGGACTATCAATCCGCTCCTTCGGCACCGCATGATCGATTATTACCAACCCGAAGAAGAAGCAATAAGAAGCCTGTTATCTATGGGATACTATTTCTGTTAGGTATTCTCAGTATTCTGTATTTATTTAATGTCCACAGACTCCAGACCGACAGATTCGGACGAGCGTCCCTTCCGGAAAGGAGGGGATTGGCCGTCCTCACGTTTATCGAGGAAGGCGGAGAAGCCGGGGATCAGATATTTTGGGCCGGTTTCACGGAGATCCTTACCGATGCGCTTATGCAGGTGGAAATGAATCAAGGTTCATTTTGGGTAGTTCCGTCTCTGGATATCCGGCAGGATTCGGTAACGCGCATCGAAGATGCACTCAGGTATCTCGGAGCAGATCTCGTGCTTGCCGGAAGAGTCGAATACAACCGGGATAATCTCGACCTTTCGTTGCAAATAGTGAACAGCAATACTCACCAATTGCTTCGCTCGTGGAGAACAGTCAGCGAAAAAAATAAGATATCCGGTTTGCAGTATAATATAATTGACCAGATCGCACGAATGCTGGAATTAGCGTTGCGACCGGAGGTTCTTGAGAAATTCCGACACAGTCTGCCGGAAGATCCAACTGCGAACGAGCTCTATCTGCAGGCGCGCGGATACCTGCAACGATATGATAGAGTGGAAAACGTCTCACGAGCCATTGCAAGGTTAACACGTGCAATCGCAATAGAACCCGAATTCGGATATGCGTATGCGGGTCTCTGTGAGGCATATTGGAGGATGTATGGGTGGATAAAAGATCATCATTACATCGATCAGGCAACAGCCAATTGTATGCGATCGTTGTCGCTTGATGAATCAATCGCTTCGGCACATCTCATGCTTGGTATGATTCACTTCGCGAACGGGGAGAATAATCAGGCCATAGAATCGCTTCAACGAGCGGTTGAGTTCGATCCAACTAACCCATTCGTATACCATGAACTGGCCAGGGTATACGAGGCGCTAGGAATGCACGACGAGGCAGAACATGCTCTACAGCGGTTAATCCTGTCGAAACCGAATTACTTTACCGGAAACAATAGCCTCGGTATTTTTTATCTTCGTCAGAACCGTTACAGGGAAGCGGTCGATCAGTTTCACCGGGTGACCGAACTCATTCCGTACGATTCAAGGGGTTACAGCAACCTGGGGGCTGCATATCATTATCTCAACGAACTTGATTCTGCAAGGGTGTATTATACGCAGGCCATCGCTATCGCACCTGATTACATCGCCGCTTCGAACCTGGCGACTTTGTACTTTGCAGAGGAGCGGTATGACGAGGCAGCGCGTATGTATGAAATGACACTGGAATTCGATGATAAAGATTACGTTGTTTGGGGGAACCTTGCTACCGCGTATTACTGGTCGCCGGGTGAACGGCATAAGTCTCAAAATGCCTATGAGCGCGCTATCGAGCTCGCACGTGAGGCGAATACACAAAATCCGAACGACCCGAGCATTGTAATAAGTCTGGCCGGCTTCCATGCAATGATTGGAGATCGTGAACAGGCTAATAAATATCTTCACGAGGCGCTCCGCATAGCGCCCGGCGATGCCTGGTTTATGTTCTATGCCGGGACTATATATGAACAATTGGGTGAGCGTGATGAGGCGTTACGCTGGATCAGGCCTGCATTGCAAATGGGATATTCCAAGACGGATGTTATCTCATATCCTGGCTTGCGGGATCTAATCGAGGATCCTCGATTTCAGAATATGTTGAGTGATCTGCCTAATCAATGAACACAGTTCAATTCACATTCCAGAGGAGAGAACAATGAAACAGTATCCGGCAGTTTTCGTTGTATTCTTCATACCTATGCTGTTTCTCACAACGATAAGTTCCTGTCATGATAAGGAACCATCTAAATCATATCACCTTGCAGTGAAAAAGATACAGAATCGGTGGCGGGTGGTCGACGCGCAAGATAGTACGAAATTTTTGATAAAGGTAAGGAGAGGGGATAGTATCACCTGGACAACCCTTGGATCCGACGCGCACTTTCAATTCATGGACACGACACTGGTTGTCGGTCAGCGAGGAGAGGCTGTCAGGAGGATGTTGATCCCGGACGGAGGGAGCCAGCGGTTGATCATCGGACCGAAGGCGAGAAAGGGACCTCATGCATATGCTGTCTTTATCGTCAGAGACTTCGAATTCGCAAGAGGGGAGTCACCTCCGAGGATCATAGTCCGGTAAACCGTGTTAGATGATGCGTTAAACGTCGATGAAAAACATATCGGGCCTGGTAAACTGGTGTATTACGATGCGGGCAAGAGCGGTTCACATCGGATGATTATTACGGTTCCGGAGAACAGAGTATTGGCATCGTTATTTTTCTCTGCGTTCCACCGTCGGAAGTCTATTTTCTCATAACTATACAGATATAACGGGTGATAGGAAAGACAATTCTCCATTACACGATTCTCGAACGAGGTTTCTGGACCTGTTTTATCTCTGTAGATTATCGGTTCGATATTCTGAGACAGGTTCCCCGTTTTCAAGAAATTGTATATAAACTCGGAATTTAATAAAGCGGAAACCTTCTCTCACACCGCTTTATTTCTGGATATCGATCGTCCCGGCAGCGGGATACCATAAAGCAGGAAAGTAAACACGATGATAGGTCGGACAATTTCACATTATAAAATTCTCGACAAATTAGGCGAAGGGGGAATGGGCGTCGTCTATAAAGCAACCGACACCAAGCTCGAACGCACTGTTGCGTTGAAGTTTCTGCCGAAACATGTCGGTGCGGATGAGATCGAAAATAAACGTTTTATAAACGAAGCAAAAGCGGCATCCACACTCGACCATCCCAACATCTGTACCATCCATTCTATCGAAGAGACTGATGACGGTCAAATTTTTATTGTCATGGCATACTACAAAGGTATGTCGCTAAGCGAAAAAATCGACCAAGGTCCTCTTCCATTAAATGATGTGGTAAATTACTCAATTCAAATTGCATCAGGTTTACAGAAAGCCCACGAGAAAGGAATCGTCCACAGGGATTTAAAACCGGCGAATA
>CAZBUK010000069.1:17292-22309 GCA_964495085.1 uncultured Ignavibacteriales bacterium | reverse complement strand
CGCGAGATGATCTGTCGCACGGCCTGATCGAGCTCTTCCTCCCATATCCTGAGGCTCTCGCGATAGTATTCCCGTTGATGTTCTTTCCACGGCTGCCTGGTAGAGATTTCGTCGATGACCGCCCATGCGGTTGCTACGAACAGGATTCCGCTCAAGAGGAAATAGTGTACGCTGAAATTACGTTGTTCAACCGGAGTTTCGGCCTTTTTGTTGAACAAAGGACAACTCCTTTCGATTTATTGATTGAAGATGTTCGATTAGATGCTGAACCACGGCGTCACCAATATGTAGTGCACGTTTAGAAAGAGCCGCAAGAACATTTTTATCGGCAGCGCCAGCATAGTCAAAAAGAGAAATACGACGAGTGCATAGCGTCCGATTCCGAGCTGCGTCATCCATCCGGCATTTTTGTTCTTGACGTAATAGAAAAATCCGAGAGAATAATAACCGAGAATCGCCGCAGCGCCGATGAGAAATGCGAGCGGATTGATGGATTGATCGATCGTACGTGTCGGTACGCCGAACAATTCCGGAAAATCGAGACTTGCCATTGCGACGATTTTGTGAGAATCCCATACCTGCCATGGCCAGAAGAAGTTCCATCCCGGACCTCTGAAGAAGGTTCCAAGGACGATCAACGAAATCCAGAACACCAGAAAACCGACGCAGAACATGGTGATGGCGAATTTGCGCTCTTTAAATGTATAGTAACCGTTGCCTTTGGGATTGATATCGATATACGGTATGGCGACAAGCCCGACGATTATCAATGTCGGCAAAACCACTCCCGCAATCCACGCATCGAAGTACACAAGCATTTCCTGCAAACCGAGGAAGTACCAGGGAGCTTTGGACGGATTCGGCGTGATCGACGGATTCGCAGCTTCTTCAAGCGGCGCATTCAAGACAATTGACCATACGGTTAATACAGCCATGACTGCGAGTGCGCCGAGGAATTCAATCCTCACCAGATAGGGCCAAACCTGTACTCTGTCGGTTTGTTCCGCCTCGAGCGGAGTCCCCCGACTGTCGTTCCGGCGCGCCTGTTTATACGCTGCATAGGTGCAGATAAATACCAGCGCGAACATAACGAGCGTTGCGACGTTATCGGTAGGCGTAACCAGACGATATAAGAGTTGTTCCATAAATGTATTCAACCGGTTATTTATCTGAGTTCATCGAGTTCAATTACTTCGCTACCCATGAATCGGCGTGTCCCGGAGCATCGGCCAGTCGCGCGAACCTATTTTCTCTCCGGACCGGAGATACCGCCGTCTTTTCTCACCCTCCAGAAATGCACAGCCATTAAGACTGAGATCACCACGGGTAAAAAGATACAATGGAGAACGTAAAAACGAATCAATGCTGCGGGTCCGACCTGTGTACCTCCGAGCAGAAGGAATCGAACGTCGTTATCGATCCGCATCCCGAGGAGCTCAGCGAACGGTCCTTCGTGGCCGAGCCCCGGTGTTGCCGCCGCCATATTCGTCCCGACCGTGACCGCCCAGAGAGCGAGTTGATCCCATGGGAGGAGGTATCCCGTAAAACTGAGAAGAAAAGTGAGCAGCAGCAGGACAACGCCGATGACCCAGTTAAACTGCCTCGGGGGTTTATACGACCCGGTCAGGAAGACCCTGAACATATGCAACATGACGGTGATGACCATGCCGTGAGCCGCCCATCGGTGCATATTCCGCATCAAAGGTCCGAAGGGAACGTCGTTCATCAGATATTTCATATCGTCGTATGCATATTCACCGGCGGGTCGGTAATAGAACATCAAAATGACGCCCGTTACGGTGAGTACGAGGAAAAGAAAAAAAGTGATGCCCCCCATTCCCCAGGTATAGCGGAGATTGACGCCGTGTCTCGGAATTCTTACGGGATGGAGGTGCAGGAAGACGTTGTCGACGACCTGGAGCGCGCGATTTCGCTGTGTATCTTTATAATCGTGCCTGAAGATGGATTTATAAATTTCCGACCGCTTAAACTTATCAATTAAATTACCGATCATGTATCGCTCCTCTTAATGATCTGTACACTCGAACCGGGACATGGTTATCATACATACGGAAGAAATGCGCCGTCGTCCGCCCACTGCCCCATATCCTGACGATACCGAATGCCGCGATCGATGACGATTTGGCCGGCTTCAAGCGAGATATGCAGTCTCTCGAGCGGCCGCGGTGCGGGGCCTTCGAAATTAACGCCCTCTCTCGTGAATCCGCTGCCATGACATGGACATTTGAACTGGCCTTCGATGTCGAGCCATCGGGGGGTACATCCGAGGTGGGTACAAACCGCCCTGAGTGCGTAGATGCCTTCCGGATTGCGCACAACCCAGACGCGGAATTGATCCATCCAGCGCGTATCGACCTCTCCGATGACGTAATCGTCCGGTGATCCGGCACGGAACGCCGTCGGTGGTTCGAACAATACACGGGGAAACATGTAGCGGATTGCGCCGACAACTGCTGTGGTGAGAAATCCGAAAAAGGCAAGCCAGCCCGCAAACCCGAGGGCGTTGCGTCTGTTCATACGCCAGATTCCGGGATCGTTTTCGGGTGGTTTATCCTGTTTTGCTTTTCGCGGTCTTACGTTACGTTCGCTGCTTCCCTGCTGCTGGCCGACCTTTTTCGCCTCCTCCTGACCTGACTGCTGATTTCCTGCGTCGCTCGATTGGTGGTCTGACATATATTCCTTAACAAGTTATGTGCGAAATACGAGTTGCAGAAACCCTTGTCGTTTGAATAAGGATTTATCAAGCACGGCTTTTTGATATCGGCGTAAGGATGTGTTACTTCGGTCAGTATCCGGCCAGAGAACAGCTGAATAGGATTCACAGTTGGAAATGAGTCATGCATACACGACTGCTGTGTAGTGATCTTTCTTCGATTACTATACAGTGTACTTATCAATGATGTTTCCGAAAACAGGATTATATTATCTGAGCACTCTTTAAACAGGCGGAAGTGAAAATCTGAACACCAATATAATTAAAACGGCCTGAAATGTCAACAACGGTTTTCGCCAGTCTATCTTTTTTAAGAAAAAAGTGCCGCTTGCATTCCCACATTGAAAAGAGTATATTTGAAAAGTGTAAAAAAATTCAACACAAATCTCGCATTTACTTTACTTCGGACAAGCGCGCTACCGTTTATGGAATCGATTTCCTTCGAAGAGTTCCCCTCCTCCGTCTCCTCGCTGACCCAACTGTACAGAACCTACATCTCGCAATACAACCAGATCGCAAAGTTTTATAACGGAAATTTCCGCGAGCTGGATCGTCAATCTCCGCTCATAGAAGAGATCAAATCGAGATACAGAAACCGGGTTCGTACCGCCTCTGTTCTGGAAGATCAGCAGCGCCGTATGGGTATGGGAAAGCCGTCGGCAGACAACGCGGCATCCCTTCAGCATGAAAATACGTTCGCGGTCGTAACCGGCCAACAGGTGGGTTTTCTGGGGGGACCTCTGTATACTCTCTATAAGATCATAACCACCGTGAAACTTGCCGAAAAGCTGAACAGGGAGTTCAAGGAATTCAGTTTTGTACCTGTCTTCTACCTGGAAGCGGAAGATCATGACTTCGCGGAGATGAGCATCGTTCATTTTCTGAACAGCAGCAACGAATTTCAATCGGCGCAATATCTACCGAATGGAAAACCGGTCGAGAAAAATACCGGCCCGGTCGGTTCATTGGTATTCGACGGGACTCTACAGGAAACGATCAATACGGTTTATGAGAATCTTACACCGAGCGAATTCCGCGATACGGTGTTCGAACAGATTCGGGCTTCTTACAAACAAGGCAATGATTTCGCCGCCGCCTTTACACAGTATATAAATGCTCTTTTTCCAAACTCGGGACTGGTCATCGTCGATCCGCGCGATAAGGATCTCAAACAAATTCTCAAACCCATTTTTTCCCGCGAATTGGAGACGCATCCCCGGACCTCGGAAATGGTCATCAGACGATCTGCCGTACTCGAGGAACATTACCATGCGCAGGCAAAGCCGAAGGCGATCAACCTCTTTCTCCTCTGGCGAGGAGGGAGGTTTTTAATCGAGCCGCGAGATGATGGATTCGGACTCAAAGGAAACAGACAGCGTTTTACGCGAGATGAGCTGACCGGCCTGATAGATCAATCGCCCGAACTCTTCAGTCCGAACGTACTCCTCCGGCCGATCTGTCAGGATTTCCTCCTCCCTACTTTCGTGTATGTGGGCGGACCGTCGGAGATCGCATATTTCGCCCAACTCAAAGAGGTCTATGCTCACTTCGACGTTCCGATGCCGGTTGTCTATCCCCGTATATCCGGAACCATTATCGAGGAAAAGGTAAATCGAACCCTGAAAAAATTCGATTTGAGTCCGTTCGATTTCTTTACAGATACCGATATGCTCCAGAAAAACATCACCTCAAAACTATCCGATGTCAAGGTTGATGAGCTTTTCGGGAAAACACTCGAACATTTCGAAGAATACCTGAAAGAGCTGCGGTACGGATTACAATCGATCGATCCGACGCTCGGTTCCGGATTCGATACCGCGCGAAGTAAGATCGAATATCAACTCAACAATCTCAAAGAGAAAGCGTTCAATGCACAGCGGCGTAATCACGCAAATGCGCTGCATCAGATTGAAAAATCGGTGCTGCACATCGTACCGAACGGTATGCTTCAGGAGAGGGTCTTCTCCGCATTCCAGTTCGCGACCAGATACGGTCCTGACTTCGTGAAATGGCTTCAGGATCAGGTCAAGCTGGAGAACTTCGACCATCAGTTTTATTATAGATGAAGTTCAGCGGTAAATACCGGATTGTTTAAATCAGGTGAAATAGATATATTTTAACTCGTTCTCCCTAAAGGAAATAGTGTAAAAATCCGCCCCCGTAGCTCAGCATGGATAGAGCAGTGGTTTCCTAAACCATTGGCCGGAGGTTCGAATCCTCTCGGGGGTACAGATTCTTTCTTCATTTCATTTATTGTGGTTTCCTAATCCCGACACCGTCGGG